>NZ_JBFBEE010000025.1:0-124618 GCF_040683555.1 Streptomyces sp. NPDC093510 | reverse complement strand
AGCCTCCGTGAGATTCAGTACCGCCCCGAACTCATCGACGCATGCCTCGCCGCAACCGGCCTCACCCTCACGACATCACGCCCACAAGCTCAGTAGAACGGACAGCAGGAAGGGCGCGCACTGGGTTGGGTGGTACTCCCACTCCGGCCCGCGACCCTCATTGAACATGACGGTCCACTCCTCGGGGCTCTGCCCCTGTCGGCGCAGCCAGTACAGCATGGCGCCGCTTTCCTCGATATAAGCCCAGGGCAGGACATCCGCTCCGTCGCCCTCGAGCAGCTGTGGAGGCTTGGGTTCGACCTGCCACAGCTTGGCCAGGGTCTCAGCGCATTCCTTCGCTTGGTCGATGAGGTTGTAACCCTGGTGAGGGCATTCGGTGTCCAGGAGCCAGACGGTCTCGTCGAAGACTCCGCCTCCGTAGGTCTCGATGAGTTTCTTGTAGTCCTGTGGCAGGGCGGTGCCGAGGCGTCTCTCCACAGCCGTCCAGTCTCGTGAGCGGCGAGAACCCGTCGGGGGGACGAGCGCGGAGAGGCATTCAACGGCGGAGTGCATGTGGATCGGTGTTCCTGCTCTGCGGTGTTATACGGGCTTGGAGACGTTCAAGATGGTGACACTGTTGGTACTGGTGACGCCCTCGTAAGGGGTAAAGGAGAAGCCCTGGTTTCCTCGCGCCTTCAGGATGAGTAGGTGTTTTTGATCCCTGGTCGTGAGGTGGGTACGGCTGGATGATCTGGAGTGTGGGGGCTGGTGAGACGGCTCGGCGGTACTGCCAGGAGTGCGGTGATCCCCTGCCGCAAACGATGGTGGCGGAGGCGGTGTTCTGCTCGGGTCGGTGCAGGTCACGGCGGTAGCGGAGACTTCAGCGGACCCGGCAACGGGTGGCTGCGATGCAGCGGGGAGCGCAGGCGGAGTGCCCGGTGTGCGGGCGGTCGTGGACGGTGGGGGGAACGGTCGAGGGCGGCGAGTTTCTCATTGCTTTGGTGAGGCTGACTTGGAGTCCTTGGAATTCGCCGAGCCAGCCGTTCTCCCGTGCTCCTGCGATGCGCTCAACGAGGTTGCGGGTGATCTCGATCAGCAGGGGCCGCTGCTTGAGGGAAACTGGGTGGTTCTCCAGGAGCAGGTATGGGTGAAGGTCCTCGACGAGGCCGGATGCACCAACGTCGTCGTTGACTTGCTTCCGGCGAAGTCCGACGGGCCGCGTGTGACGGACACGTTGCTCGTGATCGTGACCGGCAGCGGTGACCTCCCCTCTCCGCCCGTGTCGGAGGTGGCCGCCACGACCAGCCGTTCGCGCCGCCTGAACCGAACTGTCACACCGGAGTCCACCGCAGCCGTACCCGATCGACTGCTGTGTCACGTTCGACCGTCCACCCGAACCGCGCATGCCGCATTGGCCGCCCTTTGCTGAGCGCACGGCCGAGCGGCACAACTGCATCGACCTGCAACTTCCACCCGCGCCCAAGATGATCCATGGGCGGGGGCGACAGTTTGCCGAGGTAGCAGTGTCTCGACGGACGAGGCCTCCTAACGAATACCGGCTGTGCAAGGGCTACCGCGAGGACCGGGGTGGTTACCCCGCCGTGGGGATCAGCCAGAGGTGACGTCACGTTCGTGGGCAACGGCCCACGTCCAGTACTCGGACACCGTCCGATGCACTGCTTCCTCACCGGTGGCTCGCGGCCCGATCGGAGCGGTAAGGCTCGTGAAGGAAGCCGGTGTGGTTTCCAGGAGAATGGCGTGGGTGCGTTGGTCGGGCACCCGGCCCGTCGCGAAGACGTAGGAGTCCCCCGGCGACAGCGACGCGGCTCCCTGCTCGCTGCTGACGGTGACCGTGCCGTGCAGGCCGCCCTTGAAGCTTCGCTCAACCCGCACCTGATAGAGGTCGGAAAGGATGCCGGCGATGTCGCGCTGCCCGGCACGATTCACGACTTCCCCGGCGAAGACATCGTCCGCGGTCCCGGCAACCTGCCTGGCATCTCGCACGTCGTACAGGGTCACCGCCTCGCCCACGCTGGTCGCATCTGCCGCATCGGTGAGGCGGTACACCCCCAGCACGGCTCCGGCGACGACCGCCGATCCGGCCGCTGCGAGCGCCAGTCGGCGGCGAAACATGCTCATGAGACTGCCTTTCAGCCCCACAGGGCGCGGTAGTTCTTGCGGTCTCGTGCGGTGGGGGCGCCGTTGGAGGGCATGTCGAAGGTGTTCGGAGCCATCAACGAGCGGTAGCGGGCCGGGTTCTTGTGACAGAACCCCAGAGCATGCCCCAGCTCGTGCGCAGCGATCATGCGCCGCGATGTACGGTCCCCGTACCGCTTACCCGCCCCGAGGTAGGCCTTGTTGAGGAGCAGGAGGTCGGTGCCGCGCATCCCCTTCCAGCGCCCCAGAACACCCTCTCCACGGCGGTCGCGTCCTGGACACGTCTGACCATTCCAGATCAGCGATCCTGCCGGCGTCGTCAGCGGGGAACTTCACCCGATCGAGGCCGCGCTGCGACCACACCCGGTGGGCGTGAGCACGCGCATCGTCGAACACGGACTCGTCTTCCCACGCGATTTCGCCGCTGTCCGCGGAGGAGCGGCCCCGTGAATCCCTCAGGCCGTTCATGCACTGCGCCGTGGCCGCCGCATGGGCCGATGCGGAAGGCACAGTGACCACAGTCAGAGCAAGCAGCGTCGCCATCAGCAGCACGGCGCCCGGTCGAAGCCGAAGATGCTGTACGTCGTGCACAAGATGGGCAGCACTGCCTGTTTGAGGCCGGACACTGGCAGCGGGGCAGGACCGAGGACGCACGACGCTCCGTTCAAGGAGAGAGCTGGGAGGATGTTCGTAGCGTGCCCGCCGCAGCTCAGTGATGCGCTGCGGGCAAGCACTGCCTCACCCGGATGAGGCCAAACCTGACCGGGACTGCCCGGGGAGCGGGCCGAAGCGAACTTGAACATCGGCTGTTCGTGGTGCCGCATAGGCGGCGCAAGCACCCTGGGACGCACCCGAAGGGTGTGTCGGGGGCGCGGCCCTAGCCGTTCTTCGACCCGTGCCACGACAGAACTCCGCCTTCACCGGCCGCCCGGGACGCGTCGGTCTTGTGGGGCCCGGGTGCGTCAGTGGTGGGTGAGCCAGAAGACGACGGCGGTGATCAGCCCGCTGCCGCTGCCGAAGCAGATACCGCGCAGCAGCTGGCTGAGTGCGGTACGGCGGCGGACCCCGGCCCAGCCGCGGAGGCGGCGGGCGCGGCGGGTGAGCGCGCGGCCGGCAGGGGCGGCGGTGTCACGGACGTGGTGTACAGCGCGGCGCCAGGGTCTAGTCTTCATGAATCCCGGGCAGCGGGATTGTGATCGACCTGATGACGGACTCAGAGAACCTCTGCCGCAGCTTCCGTTGGCTCTCCGCTCGTCAGCCGTACTCGCTCTGCAGTGTGTACTCCAAGACGGATCGGAACTGCTGACCGGCTGGTGGACAGTGCCGACGCCGCTCAGTGGCGCCACGAAGTCCAACGGATCGCGGAGGCCCTGGGACCGATCGGTCACGAACAGTAACCGCGCCACAACAATTGGACCAGAGCCCGCTCGGACCTCGACAGCCAGTGAGCATGAGAGGGCCGCCGCGGGGTGTGGATGACACCGGGGCGGCCCTGCTGGCGAAGGTGTCAGGTGGTGGGTGGGCGCAATGAAATGACGTTGTTGGGTGTCGGTGGGAGGCTCACTCCTGCGGGGCCCAAGGAGCCGCCTCCGGCGGCCGGGCACCCCGAAGGTTTGGAGAAAGTGAGCCAGGTTGCTGTAAGGGTTGGTGCGTCGAATGCCGGGGTGGGCTGGTAGCCCGACGCCGACCCCACGCCCGAATACCGCGACGGGAAGACACCCATGCAGAAGATCGCCCTCTTCGGACCGCCCGCCACCGGTAAGACCACCCTGGCCCGAAGGCTCGCAGCCGAGCTCGGCCACCCCCACACCGACCTGGACCACCTCCTGTTCACCCCCGACGGTCCGCTGCCTTTGGACGAGTTCCGCCGGCAGGCGGCAGAGGTCACACAGCAAGAGCACTGGATCGTCGAAGGCAACTTCTCCAAGCTCGCCGACGTGGTCTGGCACCGCGCCGACGTGCTCATCTGGCTCGACTTCCCGCTCCCCCTGATCCTGTACCGGATCGTCCGCCGCAGCCTCCGCCAACTGGCAGGCCGCGAGGACAGCGCACAGGCCCGGCGCCTGACCTGGTCCGCGGCGTTCTTCGCCCGCCAGTCACTCCTGCGTACCGCCATCCGAAAGCGCGCCAATCGCCCCCGCTATGCCCAGCAGGTGGCCGAGACTGCCGCTTTGGGCGTCGAGGTCGTCAGGCTCCGCAGCCCGCGAGAGGTGCAGCACTGGAGGCAGCGGACAGCGAAAGGGCCGGCGGATGGCCGCTCACGAGCGGCCCGGCGCATCACCGGCCCTTACTGGCTCTAATAAAAGCTGCTGATCATGAGACTGTCGGCCCGTCTGCACGTAGGTGTGGTTATGGGAATCCGTCGGTCGCGGCCATGGATCGTGTCGGACGAACTGTGGTCGCTGATCGAGCCGTTGCTGCCGAAGCCGGGTCCGAAGAAGGTAGAGGGCAGACCGGTAGAGGGCAGACCGCGGGTGCCGGACCGGCAGGCGTTGTGCGGGATCTTGTTCGTGCTCTACACCGGCATCCAAGGGGAGTCCCTGCCACAGGAGTTGGGCTTCGGCTCGGGCATGACCTGCTGGCGGCGCCTGGCAGCCTGGAACGAGGCCGGCGTCTGGGACCAACTGCACGTCGCGCTGCTGAAGAAGCTGCGGTCGGCCGACCGGCTGGACTGGTCGCGGGCGGTGGATGGATTCTTCGCACGTCCGGGCCGCCCGACGGGGCCCAAAAGTGGGCCCAGCCCGGTCGGCCGCGCGCGGCCGGGCAGCAAGCACCACGTTCTCACCGGCGGGCAGGGCATCCCGCTCGCGGTCTCGCTGACCGGCGGGAACCGCAACGACGTCACCCACCTTCTGCCTCTGCTCGACAAGATCCCGGCCGTGGCTGGTCTCGTCGGCCGGCCACGGCGTCGGCCGGACATGCTCTTCGCCGACCGCGGCTACGACCATGACAAGTACCGACGCCTGCTGCGAGCCCGTGGCATCCGCCCAGCGATCGCCGAACGCGGCCAGCCGCACGGCACCGGCCCGGGCATCTTCCGCTGGGCCGTGGAACGGACGATCTCCTGGCTGCACGGCTTCCGCCGCCTGCGCATCCGCTGGGAACGACGCGACGACATCCATGAAGCCTTCCTCGGCCTCGCCGCCTGCCTGATCACCCACCGCCACGTCCAACCCCTTTGTCAGCACCTCTTAGCCAGCTTGGCCTCCAGGTCGCCTGCTTCCTTGCCGTACTTGGCGGCCGCCTTTCCCTCCCCAAGAACTGGCATCACGGGCCGCTGCGTTGGCCTGGGCCTCATGGCGCGTGGCGGCAGTCAGCCTGCTCTTGACCGTGTTCGCGTTCTTGAAGTTTTCGGCGGCTGTCTTGGCCTTTGCCGCATTGGAACGCTTGCCTGACTCTTTGCCTCGCAGTACGCCCGCCTTCTTTTCGGCATCGGCCCGTGCCTTCTTCTTCCGCTCCAGCTGACTACGGATCAAACTCACGCTCACAAGCGACCCCTTCATCGGTCTCAGAACAACCGTAGGCGGCCTCACTGACATCCGGCCTGCTCATCTGCACCCCACACACCGACGCTGGCATTACCCATGCGCCACATCTGACGGCCTCGGCTGTCTGTGGCGTGGAGCGGAGAAGGGCGCGTCGGGCGGAGACGAGGCTGTGCCACCGGGTGCGGGTGGTGGTTTGGTAATCGAGCCACCGTGGTGCGGTGTGGTGGGCCGGCAGTGGGAGGTCGGCCGGCGCCGAGTGGTGGGACGACGAGGATTTCACCGACTACGGCCTGGAACTCGCCCAGGTCGACGACCTGCGCGCATTGGCGCTGTCATGGGCAGACGATCTCGCTACCCGCCTACCCGCCTACCCGCCTACCCGTCTACCCGCCGCAGAAGACCCTGAGTACAGCGAACACTGACCCTGCTGCTGGCGGGACGGCACGTTGACCGCCAGGCGCTCGCAGACGTGGCGGCGGAGCGGTGCGCTGCCCTGGTCGGCGCCGCGGGCACCTGACCGATGGGGACGCCGGTACGCGGAAGCTAGTGCCGTATCAGACAACCTTGTCCCCCTCTGTAGGGGACAAATGATGTGCTGGGCATGGCCGTTGCCGCGTAATCTGCCCGGCTGTGGATATGCGACGTGCCGATCGACAGCTCCGACTGATCGCTGAGGCCACGGAGGTTGCCGGAGCTCTGGGGGTCCCGGTGTGGCTTCGCGGTGGATGGGCCATGGACTTCTTCCTCGGCGAGATCACGCGAGACCATGAGGACATCGACTGGTTCGCCTGGGCGGACGATGCCGGGGACCTGGCGGAAGGCTTGCTGCTGCACGGGTATCAACCGATCCCAGGGCCCCCGCCTGACCTGCAGCTCGATTTCGCCAAGGGCGGGCTGGGAAACAGCTTTACGCTCCTGGGCCGGGATACGGATGGCCGTGTGGTGGTTGCCGGGGGCCGCTGGGCCGGTGCCCCGTGGCCTGCGGGAATGCTTGATGGCGAGCCGGGCCGTATCGGTGGTCTGCAGTGTGCGATCGTCAGTCCGCAGGCTCAGGTCGAGATCAAGCGGATGATGCCCGTTTGGGATCCCTCCAGGCCTCGACGGACCAAGGACGCGGAGGACATAGCCCGGCTGCAGGCGGCCCTCCGCTCATGGGGCAAGCGGTCTGAGTGACCTGGCGGCGGGCCCAGACGGTGCTGGGTGAGTGCGGGTCTTGGTCCGTGACTGGTCCGGAAGCGCTGGTCAGGAGCGGAATAGCGGTAGGAGAAAAAGAGAGGTACGGCATAGATCGGGCCCTGGCCTGACAGGGCCGAGCGGAAGGCGCCTGACAGGGAGAAGCCCAGTTCAGGCGCCTTTTCTCATGCCTCTAGAAGAAGCCGAGCTTCTTCGGCGAGTACGACACCAGTAGGTTCTTCGTCTGCTGGTAGTGATCCAGCATCATCTTGTGCGTTTCGCGACCGATGCCGGACTGCTTGTAGCCACCGAACGCCGCGTGCGCCGGGTACGCGTGGTAGCAGTTCGTCCAGACACGACCCGCCTGGATCGCGCGCCCCGCCCGGTAGGCAGTGTTGATGTCACGCGTCCACACACCGGCGCCCAAGCCGTAGAGCGTGTCATTGGCGATCTTGATCGCGTCGTCGAAGTCATTGAACGATGCGACCGAGACGACCGGCCCGAAGATCTCCTCCTGGAAGATCCGCATGCGGTTGTCACCCTCGAAGATCGTCGGCTGGACGTAGTAGCCGCCTGCCAACTCGCCGTCGTACTCCACACGCTGTCCACCCGTCAGCACCTTGGCGCCTTCTTGCTGGCCGATGTCCAGGTAGGAGAGGGTCTTCTCCAACTGGTCGTTGGAGGCCTGCGCGCCAATCATGGTGTCGGTGTCGAGCGGGTGCCCGGCCTTGATATGCTCGGTGCGCGCGATTGCCGCTTCGAGGAACTCGCCGTAGTGACCGCGCTGCACCAACGCCCGCGACGGGCAGGTGCACACCTCACCCTGATTGAGGGCGAACATCGTGAAGCCTTCGAGCGCCTTGTCCCTGAAGTCGTCGTTGGCCGCCCACACGTCGTCGAAGAATATGTTCGGCGACTTGCCACCCAGCTCCAACGTCACCGGCTTGATGTTCTCGGAGGCGTACTGCATGATCAACCGCCCCGTGGTGGTCTCCCCGGTGAAGGCGACCTTGGCGACGCGCGGGCTGGAGGCCAGCGGCTTGCCCGCCTCGGCCCCGAACCCGTTGACGATGTTGACGACCCCCGCCGGCAACAGATCGGCGACCAGGCTCATCCAGTAATGGATCGAGGCCGGCGTCTGCTCGGCGGGCTTCAGCACGACGGCGTTCCCGGCGGCGAGCGCCGGCGCCAGCTTCCACGTGGCCATGAGGATCGGGAAGTTCCACGGAATGATCTGCGCGACGACGCCGAGCGGCTCGTGGAAGTGGTACGCGATGGTGTCCTCGTCGACCTCGCTCAGCGACCCCTCCTGCGCGCGAATGGCACCCGCGAAGTACCGGAAGTGGTCGATGGCGAGCGGAATGTCGGCGGCCAGCGTCTCGCGGATCGGTTTGCCGTTCTCCCAGCTCTCGGCGACCGCGAGCTGTTCGAGGTTGGCCTCCATCCGGTCGGCGATCTTCAACAGCACGTCCGCGCGGGCGGTGACGGACATACGACCCCACGCGGGCGCTGCAGCGTGTGCCGCGTCCAGCGCTCGCTCGACGTCCTCCGCGGTGCCCCGGGCGATGTCGGTGAAGGGCCGGCCGTTGACCGGGCTCGGGTTCTCGAAGTACTGACCGCGGGCCGGCGCCACATACTCGCCGCCGATGAAGTGGTCGTAGCGCGACTGGTAGGAGACGATCGCGCCCTCGGTGCCGGGCGCTGCGTAAAGGGTCATCTTGGCTGGCCTCCCGGGGAAGGCTGCCCGCCGTTGGGCAGCTCTCACTCGGAGGTTAGGCGCCCGGACGTTGCACCGACGTTGCGTACCCGTCGGCGTACGTTGCGTGCCTCGGCGGGCGGGCACGCGTGCCCTGCGCCCGTGTGGACTGCGGGTCTGTAGGACTGCAGTCCACACGGGAATCTAGGGCGTCTTGCGGCTGGCCTGCGCGCGCTCGTATCCGGGCGACGAGAATTCGGCCTCGAGCTCCTTCAGCCGCGCCAGAACCGGCGCCGTCGGACGCAGCGCGGCCAGTGCCCGCTACACCGTCAGGTCGTCCTCTCCCCATGGCGCGTGCGCCCAGTCCGCCAGCAGATCAGGGTCATTGCGGTCGACGAGCGCCGCCCGCAACTGATCTGCGAGCCTGCGGCGGAGCCGCACCAGAGCGGGGGCCTGCGACTGCGGAAGCAACGGCCCCGCGTACGCCGTCGCGGCCGCCGTCACCGCACCGGCTCCCAGCCGACGCTCGACCGTGTCGACGTCACACTCGACGGGCACCGCCAACCGGTACGGCCGTGACCGCAGCAACTCGGCACCGAGCACCCGACGCAGCCGCGCCATCTCGGCCCGCAACGTCACTTGCGGCACCGACTCGTCCTCATACAGCGCGTACAGCAACTCGTCCCCCGACAGCCCCTCCGGGTGGCGGGCCAGCAGCACGACGATCTCGCTGTGCCGACGACTGAGCCGCACCTTGCGCCCACCCGCGAGCAGCATCGCCTCGTCCCGACCCAGAACAGTCAGTTCAACCTTTTCCTCCACTTCCAGCTGCGGTGTCAATAGGGCGAGTTGGGACTCCGCTGCCCGCGCGACCGCCTGCACGAAGGCGAGACTGTGCGGGTGCGCGAGCCTGTCCCCGCCGGTGATGTCGACGGCGCCGATCAGCCGCCCCGTTCTCGGATCGTGCACGGGAGCCGCTGCACACGTCCACGGCTGGACCCGCCGCGTGAAGTGCTCGGTGGCGAAGACCTGCACCGGACGGCCCACGGCAACCGCGGTCCCCGGAGCGTTCGTCCCCATGGCGGACTCCGCCCACCGAGCACCCGGCACGAAGTTCATCCGCCCCGCCTGCTGCCGCGCCATCGCGTGACCCTCGACCCACAACAACCTGCCTTGCGCATCACACACGGCGAGAAGATGCTCCCCGTCCGAGGCGAAGGGGCCCATGAGCTCACGGAACAGCGGCATCACTCGCGCCAGTGGATGCTCCGCCCGGTACGCCCCGAGATCACCGTCGGTCAGCTCGACCGTCGCGCCGGTCGCCTCCGGACTCACCCGCGCCCTTGCCGACCTCCGCCACGACTCGGCCACCACCGAACGCACCGGGCGGCAGATCGTCCCCGCATCAGTGAACCTTTCGTGGGCTCTGCGCACGACCCGTACCCGCTCGACGGGATCAGTTCCCGGTTCCAGGGCCACCCATGGATCGGTCAACTCGGGCCTCCCGGGACGGCGATGCGTGCTGCCATCGTCGCCCCGGAGGCGGAAGCCGACAAGGACGCGGTACGGGAGCCGAAGCGTTGTCTCGAATCGGCCGATATCTCAAGCGAAGTCGGCTCAAGCGAAGTTGACGAGGCGCAGGTAGCGCGACCAATCCCAGTACGGGCCAGGGTCCGTGTGGTCCGAACCCGGAACCTCATGGTGACCGATGATGTGCTCGCGATCCTTCGGGATGTCGTACTTCGAGCAGATGGCGGCGGTCAGCGCAGCTGACTGCTCGTACATCGCATTGGTGAAGTACTCGGGTTTGTCGACCCACCCTTCATGTTCGATGCCGATGCTGCGCGTGTTGTAGGTCCAGTTCCCGGCGTGCCAGCCGACGTTCCGGTCGCGGACACACTGGGCGATGTGGCCGTCCTTGGACCGCACCACATAGTGCGCCGAGACCTTCTTCGCGGGGTTCTGGAAGATGGCGAGTGTGTCCGCGTACGTCTCCTGCGTGACATGGATGACCACGTAGTCGATGGGATAGGTGCTGGGGCGGTTGGCCGCCGTGTAGTTGGAGGTGCTGGCGGGCACCCACTCGGCCAGGGGATAGTCGACCGCTCGGGCCTGGGCGGTCGCGCGGGTGGCGGGCAGAAGCGCCGCGGGAACGGCGGCGGCGACCGCGCCCTGCAGCAGCCGACGCCTGCTGGGAGAGCGTCTTACTGGATCCATGACTGGCCTGCCTCTCGGTGGGGGAACGGCTTGACTGGCGCTGTACTTGAACGCACCGCGGTGGTGAGGTCCACCGTGGCGGGGTGGGAAGTACGCAGCGCCGGTCTCGGGGCGGGAGGGGCCGTCCTGTCGAAAGGCGCTGGGTCTCAGGTGGGGCGAAGGTGTGATCCGCGCGGTAGCGAGGCGGCTGTCTGGCGCAGCCGCGCGTGCAGTCCGCGGTGCGTCTCGCGCGCGGGCAGCCACTCTTTGCGGATCTTCGCCACGCACGTGTAGTTCGTGTCGCAGACGTTGGCGAGCGGGGATTCGACGGTCTGCGTCGCGAACTGATAGGCGTCCAGCTCACTGAACCCATAATCACGGACCAGCCAATGGACCAGGTCGAGCTGGGATATTCGGAACGCGTCCTCAAGCGGTCGAGCCGAACCTGTCGAGATGATGTGCGTGTCGGACTCCAGCCGAGGCCAGGGCGTGCTCACCCCCTTCAGGAGCTCCACGATCACCACGGTGTTCATGGCGCACTCGACGGCGACCCCGCACGTTTCTCCCTCGCCCTGCCGGGCGTGCCCGTCTCCGAGGCTCAACAGCGCTCCTTCCACATTCACCCCCAGGTAGCAGGTGACGCCGGCGCGCATCTCGGGCGTGTCCATGTTGCCTCCGTGTGCGTCGGGCACGAGCGCCGAACGCACCTCCAGATTCGCCGGAGCGACACCGACCGTGCCGTGCATGGGGTCCATGGGCAGTTCGATCTGGAAGTCGCTGTCCCGAGCGCGGAACTGCGCGGTGCGGCGGGACCGGTCGAGCTGCCAGATCCACACTGTCTCGGGCAGGGGAGCCTGGAGCGAAGCCGTGGAGTGGGTGGACGTGAGGGCACCGAACAGAGGGACTGTCGTCGAGGCCGCCCAGTCGCGGGCCGGTTCGATCGACACGAAGTGGACGGCGACGGTGTCGCCGGGCTCAGCGCCCTCCACGTGGAAGGGACCGGTCTGCGGGTTCAGGAACGGAAACTCGCAGACTTCCGAGACGAGGTCCTTCTCCGAGCGCACTTTTCCGGCGAAGCAGTCCTCGGTGAACAGGTCGAGGACGGTGCCGGGAGTCACGCGGGCCACGGGTGGGGCGCCGCCGAACGTCCAGGCGTACTGGCCCGGTTCGGGACGGACGGTCAGAATCCGGGGATCACTCATCGCTGCGCCGCTCCACTCAGGTCTGGTCGGGTGGGCCGTCGGTCCTGCCGGGTGAGCCGTCCCGCAGGCTGGGCTGCCGGGCTACGGCGAGCACCGCGACTCCAGCCACCATCCACGTTCCGACGTCCGGGCCCGTGTACAGCGCAGGCGCGCTGAGTGCGGACGAAATCGAAGACCGGCGACCCGGCCGCCGTCAGCAGCGGCGACAGCAGTCGCCGCCCACGATGGAACGATTCCCGTCCCGACATCCGAATCCCCCGATCCGCGTGGCCGCTGCTGCCGCCACCACCGCCATCACCGTCGCCGTCACCACCACGGTGCTCACGCTGCCGTCAGGGCAGTGGCGCCCCGCGTGAATCACGGTACGGGGCGCGGCGGTTGAGGCGGAAGGGCGTCGCTTGGATCTGTGCATAGCAGCGTGATTGTGGATATCCCCACCACCCGAACGGGGGAGTGCTGCGCCCGCATACGGCCGCCCTTGCCGGGGCTGCTGATGTCTGCTGAGGCTCCTGAGCCCGCTGAGTCTCCTGATGCCCGCCAAGCTCGCTACCCGAGCCCGCCACCCGAGTCCGCTATGCCCGCTGCACCCGTCGAGCCCGAGCCTCTTACACCCGCTACGCTTGCCGGCCCCCGCCCCCGCCCACACCGACGCTCACGCCCGCCGGATCATCCAGCACCGCTCGTGCCACCGAGTGCGCTGCCCCCAGCAACGGCCCGTCCGGCCCGAGACCGGACACCGTCACTTCGCAGGCACGGCCGGCAGTGCGCTCTGCCAGCTCCTGGTCGAGCGCCGGCAGCAGCCACGGCGCGAGACGGGACAACGCACCGCCCAGCACGACGGCCCGAGGATCCAGCAGGTTGACCGCACCGGTGAGGGTGA
Source organism: Streptomyces sp. NPDC093510 (assembly GCF_040683555.1). NCBI lineage: Bacteria > Bacillati > Actinomycetota > Actinomycetes > Kitasatosporales > Streptomycetaceae > Streptomyces > Streptomyces sp. NPDC093510. The sequence goes on along the minus strand of NZ_JBFBEE010000025.1, from coordinate 111,847 downwards.
TGCCCAGCGCTGTTCCGGCGCCGCTGAGCGCTCGCCGCACTGATGCGTCGCCCGCGGCGGCGCGGTCGGCGAGGAGTTCACCCCGTTCGTCACCGGGGCGCAGGCCTGCCGTGCGCAGGACCGCCTCCTCGCCCGCGTACTGCTCCAGACAGCCGCGGCCTCCGCAGGGACAGGCCGGGCCGTCGGGGTGCACGGGCACATGCCCCAGCTCGCCCGCGAACCCACGCGTTCCGCGCAGCAGGCGTCCATCCACGACGAGTGCGGCGCCGATTCCGATCTCCGCCGAGACGTGGAGGAAGTCCTGGGGGGATGCCTCGTCGAGCCACAGCTCCGCGAGGGCGCCGAAGTTGGCCTCGTTGTCCACGGTCAGCGGCAGCTCGGTGGGGAGAAGTCGGTCCAGGTCGACGTCGTGCCAGCCGAGATTGGGGGCGCGGACGACCGTCCGGGAGTCGCGGGCGACAAGGCCGGGCACGGCCACCGCAAGGCCCGCGGGGGACAGGCCTGCACGGCGGGCCTCTGTACTCACCTGGCCCGCCAGGGCAGCGAGTTCCTTCAGTACAGGAACGGCCGAGCGCCCACGGTTGTCGACCTGCCGTACGGCGCGCGCACGGACCTCACCCCTGAGATCGACCGCACACGCCGCGAGGTGGTCGACCCCCACCTCGGCTCCGATACCGACCGGCCCTCGTGCGCTGACGGCCAGGGCGGAACCGGGGCGGCCCACCCGCCCCGGACGCTCCGGCCCAAGTTCGTCCAGGAGCCCCGAGCGGATCAACTCGTCCACCAGCGTGGAGACGGCGGCCCGCGTCAGGCCGATGCGGGATGCCACGGCGGCGCGGGACAGCGGACCGTGCGCAGCCACGGCGTGCATGACCCGGGACAGGTTGCGCCGACGCATCGCCTGCTGGGTGTCGGGCAGCCGCGCACCGGACGTACCCCGGCGCTCGTCGTGCAGCGGTGCGGTCATGCCTCGGTCAGTCCTCACTCTCCATGGGGCGCCCTCTCCAGGAGTGGCGCCGCGTCGGAGAGTACCCCGGAGATCCGTGACAGTGTCGCTTCGTCCCGCTCCACGGGGTCGAGCACGGGGCCCTGCGCCGTGCCCCAGCGTCGCGCGATCGCGCCGGGATCCTCACCGGTCAGCAAGCCCGCCGCCTGCGCCGCGGCGCCGAGCGCGACCAGTTCCTGCGCTCGGGGAACCTGCACGGGGCGTCCGGAGAGGCGCCGTACGGTCTCCTGCCAGGCCGTGCCGCGCGCTCCGCCTCCGATGAGCAGCAGGGGGGACGACCGATCGGCGTCCGGGTCCAGGACCAGGTCGAGCGCGCCGAGCAGCGAGTGCACGGCTCCGTCGTACGCCGCCTGCAGCAGCTGCCCGGACGTCGTGTCGTGCCGCAGGCCGTGCAGCACTCCGGAGGAGTGGGGCAAGTTCGGCGTGCGCTCGCCGTCCAGGTACGGCAGGAGCGTGACCGAGCCGCCCGGTTCCACGGCCTCGCGCTCCAGGCTGAGCAGGGCGGCCACCCGGTCGACGGCCTGCGTGCAGTTGAGGGTGCAGGCCAGTGGCAGCCACGCGCCGCGTGCGTCGGCGAAGCCCGCGACGGTGCCTGTCGGGTCCGCGGGACGCTTCTCCGAGACCGCGTACACGGTGCCAGAGGTACCGAGGCTGAGCACCGGCGTGCCGGGGTGCAGTCCGAGGCCCAAGGCGGCTGCCGCGTTGTCGCCTGTTCCGGGGGCCACCAGCGTGCCTCTGGAGAAGGGCAGTTCGCCGCCGCCCCGAACGGTTCCGACGATCTCGCCGGGGCGCGCGACACGGGGGAGCAGCGCCGGGTCGAGGCCCACCATGCTGAGGATGTCCTCGTCGTACCGTTCCGCTTCTGAAGCCCACCACCCTGTTCCGGAGACGTCACCGCGATCGGTGGTTCCTAGGCCTGTGAGGCGTTCCGTGAGGTAGTCGTGGGGCAGGCGCACTGCGGTTGTGGCACGGGCCGCGGTGGGCTCGTACTCGGTCAGCCAGGCCCACTTCGTCACGGTGAAGGAGGGGCCGGGAACGCTGCCGACCCGATGGGCCCAGACCTTGGGGCCGCCGAGACGCTCGACGAGGCTCCGGGCCTGTGGAGCCGAGCGGACGTCGTTCCAGAGCAGAGCCGGCCGCACCGGCCTACCGTTCTCACCGAGCGCGACGAGTCCGTGCTGCTGGCCGCCGATCGACACCGCGGTGGCTTCCCTGGCGGCCCGGCCGCACTGCGCGAGAGCCGTGCACAGGGCCTCCCACCACTCCTGGGGGTCGCTCTCGCGACGCTCGCCGGTGGTGACGCGGTGCGGCGCCTGACCGCTCGCGACGACCCGGCCGGTGGCCGCGTCGACGACCAGGACCTTGGTGGACTGGGTGGAGCTGTCCACGCCGACCACGAGTGGTCCCTGGGCCGTGGGCGCTGATGACATGACGCTCTCCGTTCCTGCGGCTGACTCCGGGTGCGCCCCGGAGTTCTTTCCCCGACACTTCCCAGCGGCGCCCTCGGATACTAATTTGTAAACGGCCATGACGAAATAGGTGAGGGAGACGTACATGAACTACCAGCCCACTCCCGAGGACAAGTTCAGCTTCGGTCTGTGGACCGTCGGCTGGCAGGGCAGGGACCCGTTCGGAGACGCCACCAGGCCGGCGCTCGACCCGGCCGACTCGGTGCGGCACCTCGCTGAACTGGGTGCCTACGGAGTGACGTTCCACGACGACGACCTGATCCCCTTCGGGTCGTCGGAGGCGGAACGGGAGGGCCACATCAAGCGATTCCGGCAGGCGCTGGACGCGACAGGCCTCGTCGTGCCGATGGCCACCACCAACCTCTTCACCCACCCCGTCTTCAAAGACGGCGCGTTCACCGCCAACGACCGCGACGTACGGCGTTACGCGCTGCGCAAGACGATCCGCAACATCGACCTCGCGGTGGAACTCGGCGCGCGCACCTACGTCGCGTGGGGCGGCAGGGAGGGCGCGGAGTCCGGTGCCGCGAAGGATGTGGGCAACGCGCTCGACCGCATGAAGGAGGCCTTTGACCTGCTCGCCGAGTATGTGACCGAGCAGGGCTACGACCTGCGATTCGCGATCGAGCCGAAGCCGAACGAGCCCCGCGGTGACATCCTGCTGCCCACTGTCGGCCACGCCCTCGCGTTCATCGAGCGTCTGGAGCGCCCCGCACTGTTCGGGGTCAACCCAGAGGTGGGCCACGAGCAGATGGCCGGCCTGAACTTCCCGCACTCCATCGCCCAGGCTCTGTGGGCGGACAAGCTCTTCCACATCGACCTCAATGGTCAGACGGGCATCAAGTACGACCAGGATCTGCGCTTCGGCGCGGGGGATCTGCGCAGCGCCTTCTGGCTGGTGGACCTCCTGGAGAGGGGTGGTTACGAAGGCCCCCGGCACTTCGACTTCAAGCCGCCGCGTACAGAGGACTTCGAAGGGGTATGGGTGTCGGCCGCGGGGTGCATGCGCAACTACCTGATCCTGCGGGAGAGGTCGGCCGCGTTTCGAGCCGACCCCGAGGTGCGTGAGGCGCTGCGTGCCGCGCGTTTGGACGAACTGGCGGTCCCCACCGCCGAGGACGGGCTGTCCGGCCTGCTCGCCGACCGTGGCGCTTTCGAGGCGTTCGACGTCGAGGCGGCCGCAGCGCGCGGAATGGCATTCGAGCGGCTCGACCAGCTGGCCATGGATCACCTTCTCGCAGCCCGGAGCTGAGCGCTCCGCAAGCGCGCCTTGCAGCGGATGCTCCGTCACCTCGCGCAGAGGGGTCGCCTTGCGACCGGTTCGAGGCGACTCTTGATGGTATGGCCATGCCGCCGGTACCTCCGCAGCCCCCTCCGCCGCCGCCCAGTGGACCGCCACCGGGCGGCGGCGGGTTCGGCCCACCACCAGGCGGTGGTTACGGCCCGCCTCCCGGCGGCGGAGGCTGGCCGCCGCCCCCGCCTCCTGGCGGGCCCTCAGGGAGGCGTAACGGGCTGATGGTCCTGCTCGCGATCATCGTGGCGGTGGGAGCCGTCGTCGCAGTGGTCCTGGTGGTCACCGGCGACGACGGTGACGGCAAGAAGGGACCCGCCGAGACCGCCGAGGAAACAACGACTGAACCCACGCCTTCCCTGAGCGTCCCGTCGCAGATTCCGAGTGAGCTGCCCACCGGGCTGCCCAGCGACGTCCCGTCGTTGCCCACCGACTTCCCCTCGCTGCCCACCGACTTTCCGAGCGACCTGAATTCGCTCGTGCCCTCCTCGCCCGCAGGCGACCAGGTCCCGTACTACCTGATGAAGACGGGGGACTGCTTCAACGTCGACAGCGGCAGGCCGGGGCAGGCGGCGAAGAAGTCGTGCAGTGAGCGGCATGACGCCGAGGTCGTCGAGTTCGCCGAACTGAGAGGCTCCTATACGACCGACGCGGCCCTGAAGAAGGCGGCGGCCGCTCTCTGCGAACGGCCACTGGAACGCAGGGCACGCAGCCAACCGTCCGGAACCGTACGAGGCACCTTGGTGCAGTACCCGGATGCCACGGGATACAGGATGGGCATCGACAAGGTCGCGTGCAGTCTGGCGGGAGACAGCGGCTCGGGAAAGCACAAGCTCACCAGGCCACTGTCCTGACGGAACGCCTCTTCGGAGCCGCCGCTTCGGAGTCAGTACTCCCGCGGGAGCCGAACGTACGTCACCACGGTCTCGACCCCGCTGTCCACCAGTCGCCCACGCTTGTCGAAGGCCTCGGGCCCGTCACTCATCCCGAAGTCGTTGTCGTTGATGAGGGCAAGGGTGCGGCTGTCGACCCTGGCCACCCCCTCGATCTTGTCGGGCACACCGTCGACAGTGTTCAGGTCGACCACCAGTTGCTTGTCGAGGACGGGCACTCCGGAGGCGGCGGGGTCGTCGAGCTGCTCCAAGGAGGGCCTTGTCGCGTCCTTGTCCCACTTGTCACCGAGGATGTCCGACCTGCGGTCCAGAGTGACACTCTGAAGCCGAGCGGCCTTGTCGGTGCGCTCCTGGACGAGGAGCCGGTCACGCCCGACGGCGACCACGGAGGAGATCTTCAGTTCGGAGGTGTCTTCCTCACCGGGGTCGACGACGTCCACAGAGTCGAACCGGTATGCGTACTCGGCGGTGACCGCCTGCTTCTTGGGAGAGAAGCGCAGCAGCCGTGCCGTGCGTGAAACGTCCCCCGCGTCCTCGTCCGGGAGCGACAGCGGACTCTGCACGGCCATCACGAGGTCGCCGCCGGGGAGTTGGGCGAGCCCTTCGAAGCCGCGGTTCGTCTTGCGGTGCAGCAGAATCCCCGGGAGCGCCTCGACCACCCGGTAGTCGGCGCCGCGCAGCTTGAGTCCTCGGGGAACGTAACGCTTGATGACCTTCCCGCGCGCGGAGACATGGAGCAGCGAAGGTCCGTACTCGTCGACCAGCCAGAAGGTACCGTCCGGGGCCCGCACGATGCCTTCGGTGTCCAGCCCGTTCGGGTCGTACGAGACAGGCGTCTTCGCGTCGTACGAATACGGGGCCTCGTCACGCCCTTCTTGGTTGGGCAGACCGGTGACGGGTCTTCCGGAGGAGGTCGTGAGTGGCAGTGCGGAGACCACCTTGATCTTGCCCCCACGGACGCGGATCTTCACGATCGCCGGGTCGAAGCCGGGTACCGGGAAAGTGCGACGCTTTTTGCCGGCCACCTTGATCTGACCGTTGGGCCCACGGTCGGTCACCGTCCAGAACTCGCCCTTGCGTCCCGTCGGGTAGAGGTCGCTGCCGATGCCGCCGAGATCAACGCCACGATCGTTCTTCACCGTCCCAGGGAGCAGCGCGTTGCTGAAGGAACCGAGGGGTATGTCTCCCAGGGTTGCGACTTTGGTGGTCCGTGCCTCGTGGTGGCCGTCGCTCGTCTGACGGCCGGTCGCGGTGCCGGCCACCGCGAGGCCGATGATCACGGCCAGGGGTGTGCCGACGGCTATGGAACGGCGGACACGGCCCATGCGGGCTGCGTGCGGGGACATCAGGGCCTCCTGGGGCACACGGGTTCGGTGACAGCGGCCAGACTTCGCCGCCGCCACGAACACCGAGGGGCCACCGGGTGAACACCGGGAGACGCGCCGACGGCACATCCTGTGCGGGCCAGAAGGATGATCATGGCCGGACCTGCATGAACTGGCGTGTCCCGTTGACCCCGCCTCAGGCCGAAGGCCCGCCCGAGTTACTCGCTTCCGCTTGCCATGGCCAGCGCTGTCGCGGGGTCGTGGGCCGCCGGCCCCGCGGGGACCCAGTCGCCCCGCTCCTTCCGGTAAGGCCACCAGCGGCCGTCACGCCCGTGTCGCAGCTGTGTGTCCGTACCGACCACAGTCCAACGGTTGTGGGCAGCGTGCAGCCGAGGCCGCTCGTCCTCCTCCCAGGCGGTGTCCAGCGAGGCACGCGCGCGTGCCAGCTCCTCGTCCCGCGGCGTCCACCCCTCTTCGAGTATGTGGAGCGCGGCCCGGCCGCCGTACCTCCAGGCGCGCACGGCGAGTGCGAGGCCGTTCCGGCCACGGTCGGATGCCTCCGCGAGCCGCGCCTCGACCGCGGCGTTGGGCTGCGCGGTCGCCAGACGCACGGCATCCTCCGAACCGGTCAACTCGACCTCCAGGGGGCAGCGTTCGTGGCCGGGGGCGAGAGCGTCGGCCAGCAAGCGGTACGCCTCGGCGGCCGCCTGCGCGGCCAGGAACTCGACCGCCGACACGTCCAGGCCGGGCGGCGGCTCGGTCTCCGTGTCGAGCGTCGGCGGCACGCCCGGCTCTGCGGGCAGCGGAGGCAGGTCGGGCAGCGGCGGCAGGATGGCACCGTCCGCGTACGCCTCCGCGGCGTCCACACCCTCAGGGAGGGCATTGTGTTCACCCTCCTCGGGCTCCTGGACCTCGGCTCTCGCGACGCTGCGTACCTGAAGCTCGACGAGAAGCGTCCGCTCCCCGCGTCCTCGCATCAACAGCAGCACAAATGGGTCCTCGTCGAGCAGGCGCGCCATCTGATAGCAGAGTGCGGCCGTATGACCACAGTGGTCCCACGCGTCGCAGTCGCACTCCGGCTCCAGATCACCGATGCCCGGTAGAAGTTCGACACCCGCCGCCGCGGAATCCTCCACCAGGTGCGGCGGCATCTCGCGGTCCAGGAGCGCCGCGATGTGCCCGGCCCGTTCGATGGTCATCCCCAGGAAGCGGTCCCATGCCTCCGGACTCAGTTCCTGCAACAGGACATCGGAACGGTGCGGCGTACCGTCACGATCCTTGACCACCGCCGTGATCCGGCCGGGCCGCACGGAGACCGCGCCCACCGCACCCGCGCGAGCGAGCCTGCGCCCCGTCTTGAGCTGCTGGGAGTCGAGCGCCGTGTCCTCGAGTGCCTTCAGCCAGGCCTGGCCCCACCAGCTCTGCGCGAAACCTCGTCCGTGTGCGGGCGGCAGCGCGGCGAACGTGCGCTCGTCCGCCGGTGCGCCCGGGCGCGGATCGTCGTCCACGGCACCGTACGTCTCGTCATGGATGTCACTCATCGCGCGCCCCCTCGCAACTCCACCAGATCTGACAGTTCGGCGTCGGTCAGCTCTGTGAGAGCGGCCTCGCCCGACCCGAGTACGGCATCCGCCAACTCCCGCTTGCGCAGCAGCATGTCGGCGATGCGGTCCTCGATCGTCCCCTCCGCGATCAGCCGGTGCACCTGCACCGGCTGCGTCTGCCCGATGCGGTACGCACGGTCCGTGGCCTGCGCCTCGACTGCTGGGTTCCACCAGCGGTCGTAGTGCACGACGTGTTCGGCACGCGTCAGGTTCAGGCCGGTTCCCGCCGCCTTCAACGACAGCAGGAAGACTGGGACATCGCCCCTTTGGAAGCGTTCCACCATGGCCTCCCGTTCAGCGACGGGAGTGCCGCCGTACAGGAACTGCGAAGGGATTCCGCGGGCCGACAGGTGCTGCTCGATGAGCCGCGCCATCTGGACGTACTGCGTGAAGACGAGCACGCTCGCCTCCTCGGCGAGGATCGTGTCGAGCAACTCGTCCAGCAGCTCCAGCTTTCCGGAGCGGCCCGTGATCCGAGGCTTCTCCTCCTTGAGGTACTGCGCGGGATGGTTACAGATCTGCTTGAGCCCGGTGAGGAGCTTGACGACCAACCCTCTGCGTTCGATTCCGGCGGCTCCGGAGATCTCCGCGAGCGTCTCCCGCACCACCGCTTCGTAGAGGCCCGCTTGTTCCGCGCTGAGCGAGACGGCGCGGTCGGTCTCCGTCTTCGGCGGCAGCTCGGGCGCGATCCCGGGATCCGACTTGCGGCGGCGCAGCAGGAACGGGCGTACGAGCTGCCCGAGCCGCTCGGCGGCGCCGGGATCCGTGCCGCCCTCCACGGCCTGCGCGTACCGCGTACGGAAGGCTCCGAGCCCGCCGAGCAGGCCGGGAGTCGTCCAGTCGAGGATGGCCCACAGTTCGGAGAGGTTGTTCTCCACAGGCGTGCCGGTGAGCGCCACGCGCGCGCTTGCCCCGATGGTGCGGAGCTGCTTGGCCGTGGCCGAGTAGGGATTTTTGACATGCTGAGCTTCGTCGGCGACGACCATGCCCCAGGAGGTCTGCCCGAGCCGCTCGGTGTCGAGTCGCATCGTGCCGTATGTCGTGAGGACGAACTCGCCGTCCGCCAGATCCTCCAGGCTGCGCAGGGCGCCGTGGAAGCGGCGTACACGTGTACCGGGCGCGAACTTCTCGATCTCGCGCTGCCAGTTCCCCATCAGCGAGGTCGGACAGACCACCAGCGTGGGTCCTGCGGTCTCCTGCTGTGTCTGCCGGTGCAGATGCAACGAGATCAGCGTGATCGTCTTGCCGAGACCCATGTCGTCGGCGAGACAACCGCCGAGACCGAGCGAGGTCATCCGCGCCAGCCAGTTCAGCCCGCGCAGCTGGTAGTCGCGCAACTCGGCGGCAAGCGCCTCGGGCTGTCCGACAGGCTCCATGCCCTCCGGGTCCGCAAGCCGCTCGCGCAGGGTGGCGAGCCACCCCGTCGGCTCCACGTCGACACGCCGGCCCTCGACCTCGGCCGTTCCGGTCAGCGCGGCGCTGAGGGCATCGATCGGGGTGACCTTGCGATCCTGCTGATCGCGGGCACGGCGGGCCTCTTCGGGATCGACCAGCACCCATTGGTCGCGCAGGCGCACCACTGGGCGGTTTGCCTCGGCGAGGCGGTCCAGCTCTGCCCGGGTCAGCTGCTGGTCGCCCAGCGCGAAGCGCCAGTTGAAGGCGAGCAGCGCATCTGCGGAGAGGAAGGACGGCGTGTCCGAGGCGGGCTTGTGCGGCGCCTTCCGGTCGTCGTCCTGGTCGTCGTCCGAAGGGCCGATGACCGCGCGCGCGGTGAGGCTGCGCGCCAGTTCCTTGGGCCAGTGCACGTCGACGCCCGCGACGGCCAGCGCCCGGGTTCCCTCGCCCAGGAGGGCGGTGACGTCCTCGTCGGCCAGCTCGATCGCGTCGGGCACGGTGGCCGAGAGCAGCGGTGCGAGAGGCGGCCACGCGCGCGTGGCGCGACGTAGCGCGAGCAGGGCGTCCATGCGTGCTCTCGGCCCGAACGCCTGCCCCGAGGCCCCGGACCCGGCCCACACCTCGGCGGCATCTGCGACGAGCGAAGGGTCGCTGACACTGTGGAGCTGCAGCACGGCGCGGAACGGCAGCCGGGTGCCGTCCTCGGCCACCGAGGCGAGGCCGGGAATCTCCACGCGCAGCGAGATCCGTACACCGGCGTCGTGTCCGGCCGCGACGTCCAGGGCCCAGGCGCGCTGCTCGGGTACGCGTTGGGGCTCCGGTGCGGCGAAGACGGCTCCGCCCGCGGCCAGGGGCGCGGCGGGGGAGCGCGGCAGCGTGTCGGCCACAGCGTCGAGGAACTGACGCAGCAGGTGCTCAGGTTCGGGGAGTCGCAGCGGCAGGCTGTCGTCCAACGGCAACGCGTGAGCGGCGGGCGGCATCGCCGCGGACAGCTCGCGCAGACGCTCCAGGTCTTCGGTGCTCAGTGGGCCGGTACGCCACGCATCGTGATCAGTGGCGGTCAATCCCGGCAACAGCAGGCCGCGAGCTGCCAGTTGCAGGGCCATCACCCCTGCCGTCCCCCAGAAGGCAGCCGTCGGGTGCGACTCCGCCGCGGCCCGCGCGCGCGTGAGGACAGGCAGCGCGGACCGTACGGGAACCAACACCGCGGGCACCGCAGCAAGCTCGACCCCGTCGTCCCCCGGTACGACAAGTGACAGCTCTTCGTGGGCACCCGCGCTTGTGTCGGGAGGTTCGGTGCCATCGGCACGCCAGAAGGCGACGTGGCTGTCGCGCGGCGGATCGGCAGGCACGAAAACGACGGAACAGCGCGACAGTTCGGCGATCTCGGAGGGGGACACGACAGGGAGCCTGTGCACAGCGATAGCGCATTCCTCAAATTTGACTACTGAGCCGGAGCGGCCGAGAGTACAGCAAGTCGGAGACTCTACGGGAGCGATTCCGGAGTGACGCCGGTCACTGTGCGGTGCAGGGGTGTAGCCAGCCCCCCTGTCGACCGGGGCTGGCCCCCAGTGGAACACGGGTGGTGCCGTCATGGTTTCCCGAGGTCACTGCGCCGTACGTTCTATGGGTCAGCCCTTCACCGTCAGACCGGAGACCCACCATGCCCCAGGCAGCCGCCGTCGCGGAACGCTCCCCAGCCGACACCGGCAGGCAGCCTGCAGGCAGTGACTTCGCGCCTCTCCTGCGCACGATCAAGGAGCAAGGGCTCCTGGAGCGCCGCATAGGTTGGTACACGCGAACCATCGCGATCAACACCCTCGCGCTGGCGGCCGTCGGGGTGGGCATGTTCCTGCTCGGCACCTCCTGGTGGGTGTTGCTCCTCGCTCCGGTGCTCTCCGTGCTGTGTGCGCGGACAGCCTTCATCGGCCACGACGCAGGCCATTCACAGATAACCGGAAACCGGTCCGTCAGCCGGGCCATAGGTCTCGTGCACGGCAACCTCCTGCTCGGGATGAGCTCGGCCTGGTGGAACGACAAGCACAACAGGCACCACGCCAACCCCAACCACGTCGAAAAGGACCCCGACGTCGCCGCGAACGTCCTCGTGTGGACCAGCAGGCAGGCCAAGGTCCGAGTCGGCTTCAGGCGCTGGCTCACCCGCAACCAGGCCTGGCTCTTCTTCCCGCTGACGCTCCTCCAGGGAGTCGCCATGAAGATCTACGGCTTCCAGGACCTGCGGCGGCAGGATTCGCGCGAGCGTGTGGTCGAAGGTCTCCTGCTCGTCGCCCACCTCATCGGCTACGTGTCGCTGCTGCTCGCCGCCATGCCTCTCGGCCACGCGGTCGCCTTCGCCGCGATCCATCAGGCACTGTTCGGCCTGCATCTCGGCCTGGCCTTCGCACCCAACCACAAGGGCATGGAGATGCCCGACCCGGACGGCGAGCGGCGGGGCCATCTGCAGCGGCAGGTGCTCACTTCGCGCAACGTTCGCGGCGGCCTGGCGACGGACTGGTTCCTCGGTGGACTCAACTACCAGATCGAGCACCACCTGTTCCCGAGCATGCCGCGTCCTCACCTGCGGCTTGCCCAACCTCTCGTACGTGCTCACTGCGACGCGCTGGGGATGTCCTACGCAGAGGCCGGTTTCGTCGACTCCTACTGTCAGGTGCTGCGCCACATGTATGAGGTCGGTGAGCCGCTCCGGGTCGAGTAGAGGGAAGCAAGTCGGGACCAGTAAGGGTCATACCTCAGGGGTCTCTCAGGGTTGCGACCTGGAACCGTGGGAGAGCCGTTCCCGTTTCCCAAGACAGAGAGCGGCACAAGCCGCGAAGGAGGCGACGCACATGTCGAAGAAGGCGAAGATCGCCGCAGGGGGTGTGGCGGCCGGAATCATCCTGCTGATCTGGCTGCCGTGGTGGGCTGTGCTCCTGATCGTGCTCGGAGTTCCCGCAGCCGCCTATCTGACGCTCGACTCCGGCCAGCGGCACAGGCTGCGCCGCGTCACACGCAAGGAGATAGGGCACTGAAATCCTGGGCGGCATGTCGATGAGCTCTGCCGCTCATGGCTGCACCTCAGGAAGGGCGGACCGCCATCTTGTCGAGGGCCTCCAGCAGCGCCGGCAGCTCGGGCCCACGGCCCACCGGCAGCACTTCCCCCGGCTCCTCGTCCAACAGTACGAAGGCGATGTCGTCGGTTCTGGCGACCATGGACCAGCCAGGGCCGTCGGCCCGCAAGGTGCGTGCGTCCCCCGAGGCGAAGGACGACCGCACTCGCCCAAGGGGCGGGGGAGTGTCCACGTACGAACGTGCTTCCGCCAAGACGCGTCGGACGCTGGTCAGGGGCGACTCGGGGTCCGCCGAAGGTTCCGCCACGGGCCCGTCCGTCACGAACTCGCTGTCGTCGACCTGTGCCCGCCAGTCCGCCCATTGCAGCGCTATCTCGTCAGCGCCCAGCCGTCGCTGCGCCGGGCCCCAGGTGTCGGACTCGGGTGGCGCGAGCGGTGGGCGGCCGGCGCTGTCGGTATCGGGTTCCGGGTCGTGCGGAGCAGGTACGCCGGGAGCCGCCACGGCGACCGCGAGAGGCCACCCGGGCAGCGCGGTGACCACCGCGCGTTCGTCGGGGGAGAGGTCGTACTCCATGCCGCAGTCCCAGGACGCGATCGCCACGGCCACGAGCGACACGTCGTCGACGACGACCGTCCAGCGAGCCCCTTCGCCGTCCTGGCCGAGCACCAGCCCGTACCCGGCGCCGAGCGGCGCGAGACCGAGCGCCGCGCACGCCTCCGGATAGTCGTCTCCCAGCACGCTGGGGAACTTCGCCGGCGTCAGGAGCACCGCCGTGAGTACGTACAGCGCGTCGTCTTCGGCGTCGACGGAATCGTCCGTCCCGGCCATGCCAGCCTCCCCGATCGCTTCATCCGTCGGCGCACCCTAACCACTCGCCCCAGAGATCGTCGAGGGGTCGATGACCAGGAAAATCGCCGGAGGGCCGTCTCGTGTGAGGGTCTCGGCGCGATCGTGGCTCAGGCGGCGGGCAGCCCCAGGAGGGTTCGGGCGACGTCCTGTGGCGATTCGTCGCGTTCGCGCGCGAGGGCGATGACAGCGCGGCACGCGAGCTCGTTGACGCCGAAGGACAGTGCCTCCGGAGAGACCCATCCGGTGGCTCTGTCCATCTCGGCCTGATCGTCCTCGGCGCACGCCGCCACGTAGACGGCGGCTGCTTCAAAGAGGTTGTGTGCGCGCTTGTGCCCGCTCGGATCGCCTCCGGGCCCGCTCTCGTCACGCGCGGGCTTGTCGGCGCGCCAGAACTTGCGGAGTCCGTCAAACATGTGGTCCACCTTCCCCCGGGGTGCGGCTACCGCCATTGATCCCTCATCTACTTTTGCCCAACGTAGAGTTGACACTCCGGAGTCAGAAGGGGGACAACATGGCGAAGCGTTTCGAGCGGCTCGAGCAGATCAGGGGTCTCGACCCGGAGCGGGACTTCCTCGAGATCTACCGGCTCACCACGACATTCGAATTCCCGTGGGACTATACGCGCGCACTCGAACTCGCGCTCTATCGCACCTACGCAGTCCCCAGTATCGGCCGACTGCTCGCGCAGACAGCGGAACTGACGGAGCGTACGCAGAAGAGGTACGACGACACGGCTCTCCTCCTCGACACCGTCGTGGAGCACGGTTTCTCCAGCGCTGAGGGTCGCACCGCCATCCGCCGCATCAACCAGATGCACCGCAGCTACGACATCAGCAACGATGACATGCGCTACGTGCTGTGCACATTCGTGGTGGTGCCGAAGCGATGGATCGAGGCGTACGGCTGGCGCAGGCTCTCGCAGCACGAGATGGCCGCCGCTGCCGTGTATTACCGCACCCTCGGACAGCACATGGGTATCAAAGGGATCCCGGATTCCTACGAAGAGTTCGAGAGCTGCCTCGATGACTATGAAGAGGCGCACTTCGGCTGGGATCGAGGGGCTCGTGGGGTGTCCGACGCGACCTTGGACCTGATGGCCTCGTGGTATCCCCGCCCCATGGCTCCGCTGTTGCGCAACGCGACCCTCGCGCTGCTCGACGAGCCGCTGCTGCGGGCGTTCCGGTACGAGGAGCCGGGCACGGTCACACGCTCGCTGGTCCGGGGAGCGGTACGGCTGCGAGGGCGCGCAGTACGTCTCATGCCGCCGCGCCGGACGCCGCATTACGCACGGCAGAACCGGGAGATCAAGGGGTACCCCGACGGCTACGAGGTTGCCGAGCTCGGGTCGTTCCCCGTGCCGGGCCTCCGTGGCTGTCCGGTGCCGCACAAGAACAACTCAGCGTCCGCTCCCGTCGAGTGAGGTCAAGGTTTCCCGCAGCCAGGCGAGTTCGGCCTGGCTGGTGGCGCGGGCGATCGTGAGGATGCCGCGCCGGAAGGGGTCGTCGAGCTCCTCCGCGCGCATGGGGCGCTCGCCGTCGTAGAAGAAACTGGCGGGTTCCTCGAGAAACGCCAGCCGTCGTCGGAGAACCGCTGCTTGTGCCGTCCCGTCGTCCAAGTGGCGAAGGAAGGCCAGGAGCGTGAACCAGCGGTTCTCGTCGGTGATGTCCCCCCGGGCCGGCTCCGCGAGCCGCTTGCGCAACTCCCGCCTGCCGGCGGGCGTGAGGCTCAGGACATGCCGTGGCGCCGCCACTGCGCCGGGCTGAGTCTCCCGGGCGATCAGTCCCGCCTTCTCCAGCCTTTTGATGGCCGGGTACAGGGTGCTCTCCGCGACGGGGCGCACGTGCCCGGTCAGCGCGGTGATGCGCTTGCGCAGCTCGTAGCCGTGCAGGGCGGCGTCATGGAGGAATCCGAGGATGGCCAGTTCGAGCATGCTCGCATTCTGCCGCATCCATTTGAGTCCGGTGGTACATCTGATGCGCTATACCTCGTGACCGATGTATTGTCTCCGGAGTCCGCTGGCGACGAGTGGGCGGGCGACATGGTGAGCGAGTCAGATGGGGTGTGGCGATGAGGGAAGCGCGGTTCGATGCTCGGGGCAGCCGCGTGCGGTGGACCGAGACCGAAGGGGCCGAGCCGGCACGGGTGTACGTTCACGGCCTCGGCGCGGCCTCCACGGTCTACCACGCACACATCGCCGCCAGGCCTGAACTGGCCGGTCGGCGCTCGCTGTTCGTGGACCTTCCCGGGCACGGACTCAGTGACCGTCCAACCGACTTCGGCTACACCCTTGAGGACCATGCCGACGCGCTGGCCGCGGCCCTGGACGGAGCCCGGATCACCGGCGCGGAGATCATCGCGCACAGCATGGGCGGATCCGTTGCCATCGTGCTCGCACGCCGACGTCCGGACCTGGTGACGAAGCTGGTCCTCACGGAAGCCAACCTCGATCCGCGCCCTCCTGTCACTGCGGCAAGCAGCGGCATCGCCGCATACTCGGAACAGGACTTCGTCAGTGGCGGCGGCTACGCGCGCGTGCTCGGACAGATCAGCGCCACATGGGCGGCCACGATGCGTCTCGCGGATCCTCTGGCACTCCACCGGAGCGCTGTCGGGCTGGTCGCGGGCACCCGCCCCACGATGCGCCACATACTCATGGAACTTCCCGTGAACCGTGTCTACTTGCAGGGTGCCGCGAGCGGAGAACTCGCCGGGAGCGAGGAGCTGACGGCTTCCGGAGTGCGGGTGGTGACCGTGCCGGAAGCGGGCCACAACGTCATGTTCGACAACGCGGACGCCTTCGTGGCCGTACTCGCCGACCGCCTCTGACCGGCTCTCCGAGGCCGGGCGGCCCTGCGCTCAGTCCCGGCGTACCGCCAGAGCGAGGAAGCGGGCGTCCTCGTCGACGTACGACGTCATGCGCCACCCGGAACCGGCAAGCAGCGAGCGCAGGTTGCCCTCCGCCCGCAGATCGTCCGGAGTGATCTGCCGCCCCTGCCTCGCCGCGAGAGCCGCCCTGCCAATGGGGTGGAACAGCGCAAGCAGCCCTCCCGGGCGCACCACCCGCCTCAATTCCGCGAGGTTCTCCGCCGGCGCGGGCAGATGCGCGATCAGCCCGGCACCGAACACGGCATCGAGCGATCCGGTGCGTAGCGGCAGGCGCGCCACATCGGCGAGCAGAAGTTGCCCGTCGTGACCCCTGCCCGCTCGTGTCGCGGCCTCCAGCATGGCCGGCGTCAGATCGGCGCCGAGTACCACGCCCGAGGGGCCCACGGCGTCTCTGAGGGCGGGCAGCGCCCGGCCCGTCCCGCACCCGGCGTCGAGCACGGAGGAGCCCGGGGCGAGCGAGAGCTCGGCGACGGCGGCCCGATAGGCGGGTCCGTCATCGGGGAAGCGGGAGTCCCAGTCGGCAGCACGGCCGGTGAAAAATTCCTGGACCTGCGTATGGTCGTCGCTCATACGACCCATGATCCCGCAAAGGGCCGCACGCGTGTCGAGCGCGCGAAGCCGCACGCGTGTTGGGCGCACTCGTTCGAGCGTGACGCGATCGTTCAGGATCGTCTCTCTGCCAGATTGTGCCGGCTTTCGAACTGCGCCCCCGTTGCGCGCCCCTTGTCGGACTAGCGTCCCGGGGCCATGGGACACCTGGACCACGCCAGCTTCGGCTGGCTGACCCCCGTGCTGTCGTACGCGATGGCCTGCATCGGCGCCGCCCTCGGGCTGCGCTGCACCGTCCGCGCCCTGGGCGCCTCGGGTCGCTCACGCCGGAACTGGCTGATCACCGCGGCCTCCGCCCTCGGCACCGGCATCTGGACGATGCATTTCGTCGCCATGCTCGGGTTCGGAGTCACAGGCACCGAAATCCACTACAACGTGCCGTTGACGTTGCTGAGCCTCCTGGTGGCGATGGCCGTCGTAGGGGCCGGCGTCTTCGCCGTGGGATACGGCCGTGATCGAGGGCGCGCACTGGCACTGGGCGGACTCACCACAGGGCTCGGCGTCGCGAGCATGCACTACCTGGGTATGGCGGCGCTGCGCCTGCACGGAGACGTGCGATACGACCTCGTGCTGGTGGGCCTCTCCGTAGTCATCGCAGTTGTCGCGGCGACCGCGGCCCTGTGGGCCGGCCTCAACATCAAGTCCCCGCTCGCCGTCGCTGTGGCGTCACTGGTCATGGGCGGGGCGGTGACCAGCATGCATTACACCGGAATGCTCGCGGTCAGCGTCCGGGTGGCTCCGTCCGAAGCCGCCCTGTCCGGGGCCACGACGATGCAATTCATCTTCCCCCTTGCCGTCGGTCTCGGGTCCTACCTCTTCCTGACCTCAGCATTCGTCGCGCTCTCCCCGACCACCGGCGAGCGTGAGGCCTCCGTATCGGCGCAGCGGCCGGTGGACGGTGTCACCCCCTAGAGACGCCTTTCGCGCCGGAAGGACGACGCGCACCCAACCCATCCGAGCGAGGAGGCCATGGACAGCCCCGGAAGCACGCCCAGCTCCGCCACAGGCACGACACCCCCGTCTCCGGAGCACCCGGCACGCGGACGTCGCGCACACGCGGGTCCGCCCGCCGACGAACGCCCGGACGGAGAGGACGAGTTCGTCGATCCGTCGACTTGCAGGTCGCCCACGCGTGCGGCATGGTGGCGGATGCGGCCGCGCGCGGTGCGAGCCAAGATCGTGTGCCTCCTGATGGTGCCTGTCGTCTCGCTGCTCGCCCTGTGGGGGTACGCGACCGTCAGCACCGCGCAGGACGTGGCGCACCTGCGACGGGTGCAGCGTGCCGACGCCGACGTACGGGCCCCGGTCGAGGCGGCCGTCGCCGCGCTCCAGGCCGAACGCGTTGCGGCTGTTCGCCACGCGGTCGAGCCCAGTGCCGACCGGGAGGGTGCACTCGAAAGGCAGGCGAAACGCACCGACAGCGCCGTGGCCGAACTGCGCCTGGGCGACCGCCGGACCGTCGCCGACGGAGCTGGACTTCCCCACGGCGTGGCCGACAGGCTCCAAGCGTTCGTGACTGGAGCTGAAGGCCTGCGTTCCCTGCGCACCGAGATACTGGACCGACGCGTGGGTTGGGACGCGACGTACGGCCGGTACACGAAGACGATCTCCCAGGCGTTCGCCGTGAGAGGTGCCCTCACCGGCATGCAGGACACCGAACGGGGTGCCCACGCGCGCGTGCTGCTCGAGTTCTCCAGGTCCGGCGAGATGCTGGCCCGCGAGGACGCCGTCCTCGCCGCGGCCCGGCTGGACGGCGCCTTGGGCGGCGAACGGCTGCGGCTGTTCACCGGTGCCGTCGAGACCCGCCGCATCCTGACCGAAACGGCGGTCGCGGACCTGCGCGGTCCCGAGCGGGCCGCTTGGCGCGGGCTCGAGGACGGAAAGGCGTACGAAGAGGTACGCGCCGCCGAGGACAAGGCCCTCGTGGCCGAACCGGGCCGCAAGGCGCTCGCCGCGGTACCGGCGCAGCTCTGGGACAACGCCTATGCGGTGGTGAGGGACGAACTCCACGAGATCAAGGAAGGAGCGGACCGCGGGGCCGCGGACCGCGCCGACCCGCTCGCGAACGGTGTGCTCACACCGGCGGGCGCCGCCGTCCTCCTCGGGCTGGTCGCCGTCTCCGCCTCACTGGTCATCTCCGTACGCATCGGTCGAGGCCTCGTCGTCGAGCTGGTGAGCCTGCGCAACGGAGCCCTGGAGATCGCGCGCCGCAAACTACCGCATGCCATGCGACGGCTGCGTGCCGGTGAGGACATCGACATCCGTGCCGAGGTACCTCCGGGCCCACTCGCGGAGGATGAGACCGGTCAGGTCTCCCAAGCGCTCGCCACTGTCCACCGGGCGGCCCTGCGCGCGGCGATCGAGCGTGCGGAGCTCGCCAGCGGCATCTCCGGAGTGTTCGTCAACCTGGCCCGCAGAACGCAGGTCCTCGTCCACCGACAGCTCAGCCTCCTCGACAGCATGGAGCGAAGGTCCGACGACCCCAACGAGCTGAGTGACCTCTTCCGGCTCGACCACCTGACGACCAGGATGAGGCGCCACGCGGAGAGCCTGATCATCCTCTCCGGGGCCGCACCCGGCCGGGCCTGGCGCATGCCTGTCTCCCTGACCAACGTGGTGCGCGCCGCAGTCTCCGAAGTCGAGGACTACGCGCGCGTGGAGGTCCGCCAACTTCCCGCGGCATCGGTTCTTGGGACGGCGGTGGCCGACCTCACCCACCTCCTTGCCGAACTCGTCGAGAACGCCACCCAGTTCTCACCACCCCACACCAAAGTGCGGGTCAGCGGTGAGCCGGTGGGCAACGGCTATGCCCTGGAGATCGAGGACAGGGGACTCGGCATGGGCAAGGAGACACTCGCGGAGGCCAACCGCCGTATCGAGCAGTCCGAGGCAGTCGATCTGTTCGACAGCGACCAACTCGGCCTCTTCGTAGTGAGCAGGCTCGCGGCCCACCACGCCATCAAAGTGCACCTGCGTACGTCCCCCTATGGAGGGACCACCGCCGTCGTACTGCTGCCCACCGCACTTCTGCACAACGGCACGGTGGAAAGAGGCACGGAGGCCCACACCGCGGACGCTCACCCGATGGCGCGCAGAGCCGCTCTGGACAAGGAGCACGCGCGCGTGCAGGGAACACCGCGGCACCAACTGAACAACAGCTCCGTGCCGGCCTCGGGGCCCCGTCCCGCTCTGGCCGCAGCGGCCGAGGCGTCGTCCCCGCCGGGCGTCACCACGCTCCGGCTGCACCAGGGCCGGGACGCCCGCGACACCCCGGACACGCCACTCAACGGCACCCACGCACTTGATGCCGCCGACGCAGACTCTGCCGATTCGACCGGCGTACAGGACACCTCGGGTGAACTGCCGCGCCGCGTGCGCCAGGCGAGCCTGGCCCCGCAATTGCGTGACCACCCTATGGACGGTGGCGGCGCCCCGGCAGCGGACGCCAGGGGTGAGGACGAACGCAGCCCTGAGCAGGTACGCGACCGCATGGCCGCCTACCGCGACGGCTGGGCACGCGGGGGCGGCCGGCTCCCGGGCACCGGCGGCTCGGACCCCGCGATGCCGGGGCCCGTACCGGGCAGTGACAGCAGCGAAGGAGACCGCGCATGATCCAGGACCAGAGCATCCCCACCGGGCGGGCCGGTGACCTCGACTGGCTGCTGGACGACTTGGTGCTGCGCGTCGGGGAGGTGCGGCACGCGGTGGTGCTGTCCACCGACGGACTTCCGGTCGGTGCGTCGACCGCCCTCACCCGCGAGGACGCCGAACACCTCGCTGCCGTCGCCTCGGGGTTTCACAGCCTCGCCAAAGGAGCCGGTCGGCACTTCGGGGCCGGTGGCGTGCGCCAGACGATGGTGGAGATGGACGACGCCTTCCTGTTCGTGGCCGCTGCGGGCGACGGGTCCTGCCTGGCCGTTCTCACCTCGGTGACGGCCGACATCGGACTTGTCGCGTACGAGATGGCACGCATGGTCAAACGGGTGGGCGAGCACCTCTACACCCCGGCGCGCTTCGCTGAACAACCACCGACCGCCGGATGACCGAGGGCGGCCGGTACCCATGAGCGAGGACACGAGCGAAAGCCCGGGCCAGCCGGGCAGCCAGTGGTACGACAACGAAGCCGGGCCCCTCGTCCGGCCCTATGCGATGACGGGTGGACGCACCAGGCCGGGACCGCGGGGCGTCCGCTTCGACCTGATCGCCCTCGTGACCCTTGACGACAACGCCCCAAGGCCCGGCGACAGCAGCGTGCTCGGGCCTGAACACCGGGCACTCATCGAACTGTGCCGCACCGAGACGCAATCCGTCGCCGAGCTCGCCGCCGGCGCCGATCTGCCCGTGGGCGTGGTCCGCGTGCTCCTCGGCGACCTGTTGGAGATGGGCTGCGTGAAGGTCAGCCGCCCCGTTCCGCCCGCACAGCTTCCCGACGAAAAGATCCTCCGAGAGGTGATCGATGGGCTCCGAGCACTCTGACGCCATGGGCACCGAAGCCTCGGCCATGGCGCTGAAGATCCTGGTCGCGGGCGGCTTCGGGGTGGGCAAGACCACCTTGGTGGGTGCGGTCAGCGAGATCCGTCCGCTGCGCACCGAAGAACTGCTGAGTGAGGCGGGCCAGTCGGTGGACGACACCGACGGGGTCGACCGGAAGACCACGACGACCGTGGCCATGGACTTCGGTCGAATCACCATCCGGTCGGGTCTGTCGCTGTACCTGTTCGGTACCCCGGGCCAGGACCGGTTCTGGTTCCTGTGGGACGAGTTGTCACAAGGTGCCCTCGGGGCCGTGGTCCTCGCGGACACGCGGCGGCTCGAGGACTGCTTCCCTGCCGTGGACTACTTCGAGCACCGGCGTATCCCATTCGTCGTGGCAGTCAACTGCTTCACGAGCACGCGTACGTACGGGGCGCAGGACGTGTCCCGAGCCTTGGACCTCGACCGCGGAACTCCTGTGGTGCTGTGCGACGCCCGAGATCGCGACTCAGGGAAGGAGGTGCTGATACGTCTGGTCGAGTATGCCGGGCGGATCCACACCGCCCGGCTGCTCGACTCGGTGGGCTGAGCTTTCGGCGGGCCAGCAGGCCGCTCTCGACGAGCCCATGGTGCGCCCACCGTGACTCCGCCGTGAGTTCTCGGTGTGCAGTCAGTCGGAGACCCCGGCGTGCGCGAGCACCTTGTCGATCCGCACGCGGACCAGGAGTTCCCCCGGCACACCATTGCGCTTGCCGAACTCCTCGGCGCGGTCCTCGCCCATGTAGCGCGCGCCGATCCGGCCCGCCCACTGCTGGAGCTGACCGATGTCCTCGCTCAGCTCCGCGCGACCCTGCAGCACGACGAAGGCGAACGGTGGCCGGTCGTCGTCGACGCACAGGGCAACGCGTCCGTCCCGGGCGAGGTTGCGCCCTTTCACGGTCTCCTTGCCGGTGTTGAACACCAGGTCGTCCCCGTCGAGCAGGAACCAGATCGGCGCGATGTGCGGGCTGCCGTCGGCCCTGACGGTCGAGAGCTTGCCGGTTCGGGTGCCGTGCGAGACGAACGCCCGCCATTGGTCATCGGTCATCTTCTGTGCCATGTCCCCATCATGCTTGCCGGGGCGCCGGTCGTGGGGAAGGCTGGCAGGTCAGATCCTCCAGCCAGGGGGAGCGGGCACGGGGAGACGGGAACATGGGGCAGAGCACGGGGCTCGGTTGGCTGCTGGACGACCTGACCCAGCGAATGCAACACGTACGGCATGCGCTGGTGCTGTCCAACGACGGCCTGGTGACCGGCGCGAGTTCGGACCTGAAGCGTGAGGACGCGGAACACCTGGCCGCGGTGTCATCGGGATTGCACAGCCTCGCCAAGGGGTCGGGACGCCACTTCCACGCCGGCAACGTACGCCAGACGATGATCGAGTTCGACGACGCGGTCCTCTTCGTCACGGCGGCGGGCGACGGCAGTTGCCTGTGTGTGCTGAGCGCGGCCGAGGCCGACATCGGCCAGGTCGCCTACGAGATGACGCTGCTCGTGAACCGCGTCGGGGAGCACCTGGCCGTGGACGCCCGGAAACCGGAGCGGACGCCTGTTGTGGACCTCTGACCTGCACTGACGCTGTCACGTCAAGAGTTATCCACAGGCCCAGCGAGGATCGTGGTGATCGGGCTACGGTTTTTCCCGAGAGCAAGCAAGAACATCTCACGGGGGAGATCCACATGACCGGTGACACCATCACGCAACCCGCCGGTGCGACGAGCGTCCGGCCGACGGTCACACCGACCTGGGCAGCGAGGGAACTGGGCTTGAAACGCGGCGAATTCGACCTGGCGGTGATGCTGGGGCGCATCCGCACCGTCGCGGACGTGCCGGGTGGCCAACGACGCGTCACCCGCGAGGAGATCGAGCGCGTGCGCGGGTGCGAAGGCTTCCCCGAGGCGCTGCGGGAGAGCGTCAGAGCCGTGGGCACCACGGAGGGCGCGGAGCTCATGCACATCACCACGGCGCGCTTCACCCGCCTCGCACGCGCTGGCGTCCTGCTGCCAGTGAAGTTTTATTTGAACCGGTACAGGACAGTTGTCTGGCTCTATCTCGCAGAAGAGCTACGCCATTTCGCCGAGTCCGAGATCAACACCGCACTTCTCACGGGACGCATGCCGGAGACGATCCGAGGGCGGCTCGACGACGGGCAGGATCTGCGGGCACGCAACTGGCGAGGACGGTACGCGGAAGCCCTGCTGCGTCAGACCGAAGACGTGTGGGAGCGCACCGCCTCCATGGCTTCGCTGCTCGATCCGGTGCAGATCGCGGAGATCGTCAGGGACCCCTATGAGCGTGCGTATCTCAATCGGCTCAAGCCTGTGCCGCGCACTCAAGGCGGACCCGAATCGCCTGCGGTGCAGGTCGTGGAGAAGATCACGACCGCAGACGACCCCGACGAGATCCGGTGGCTGCGCTCCAGCCTGCTGATCGGCCTCGTCCAGGCCCGTGCGGAGCGCCCGGCCCCTCGTCCGGCACCACGGCCCGCACCCGAGCCGGCCACCCCGGCCGCCCCGGCCACCCCGACCATCCCAGCCTCCCCAGCCACGGAATGGGAGCCACCATGCGACGTCCCGGATGACGCTGCGGTGCAGGAGTCGCGAGGCTTGATGAAGTGGTTGCGCCGCAAGCGCACGTAGACCGCACGAGCCGCAGTGCCGGCGCCGGCGTCACCGCACCGTCGCGTCCAGGTCCTTGGCGTACTCCTCGATGGCGGGACGGTAGCCCGCGATCTCCGGGTCCTTGCTCGTGGTGACGAGCAGCGTCAGCAGCGTTTCCATCGCGTCGTGTGTCCGGCCGGTGTTGTACAGAGCCATGGCCAGGAACGTCTTCAGCCCGCCGTCGTCAGGGAACTCGGTCGCGCCCGCACCGAGCGTCGTGACGGCTTCCTCGTAGCGTCCCAGGATCCGGTAGGTGCTCCCCAGGCCCAGGAGAGCTCCGCGCCGATCGTCATCCGACAGGCCCGTCCCGCGAAGCGCGCGCTCGTAGTACGGCACCGCCTCGGCCTCCAGCCCGAGGGTGTCGTGGACCCAGGCCGTCTGGTACGCCACCTCCGCATCGTCCGGAAGCTCCGCGGCCAGGGCGACGAGGCGCTCCCTGGCCTCCTCGGGTCGGCCTGCCTCGCGCAGCCGCACAGCCTCCGACAGCAACCGATCCCTGTCCCCACTCGGATTCGCGCTCAACTCGCAGTCCCCCTCCTGCACATGCCCGAAACCGGAATCTATCCCGAACGGAGGCAGAATTGCTCACCGCATTTTGTCGTGCGCTCGCACCGCAGGCCTCAAGCGGCCAGTTCCTCCTCGAGCCACGTACGTCCCCGAGTGCGAGCAGTGAGTCGCACGCCGCCCAGACGCGTGGCGAGGCGTTCGGCCTCGGCTCGTACCGCGGCCTGCGCGTCCGCGCCGACGTCCTCGAGGAACCTGCACACGATCTCGCCTTTGCCGTCCTGGGCCCAACCCCCGACGATGCGGCCGTCCCACCACACAGACGGACCGATGTTGCCGTTCCTGTCGAAGAGGCGAGGGCCGCGTTCCCCGAGGAACCAGCCGCGATGCTGCCAGCCCATGGGAGTGGAATCGAGCGCCGGCAGCAGAGCCGCCCACGGCTCCGGCCGGGGCGTCTCCTCCACGTCGTCGGGAAGCAACAGCCCGGGCAGTCCGTCCAGATCGACCTCCACTGGGCGAAGTTCGGTCAACGCCCGCTTGGTTTGGGTCTTGGTCCACCCTGCCCACCACCGCAGATCATCCGCGGTGGCCGGACCGAACGTCCGCAGCCACCGCCGGGCGAGCTCAATCTCGGCCGCCCGGGTGTCCCAGTCGGCGAGGCCACCGGGAAACCAGTCCGTCAGCGGCGCCCAGCGGTACTGATGAGAGGTCCATGTGCCACGCGGCCTTCCTCGCACCACATGCCCCTCCGTGGCGAGGAGGAGAAGAAGCCGACTGGCCAGCTTCTGCCGACCCTCGTAGCTCTTGCCGCGGGCCATGACCAGTTCCGTGGCCAGCCGTGGGTCGTCGCCCGCGAGCTCGGCGGCCGTCGCCTCGCCCCGCTCATCGAGCAGGCGCAGCGCCACCTCCTCGATCTGCGCCAGCCACGTTTCCACTCCGGCCGCGTCATCGGCCACACCGGACTCGGTCAGCATCCCCAGGAGGAGACGGCGCTCCCGCGCGGCGACCGCCCGGGAACAGGCGGCCTGCAGCACCGGAGCCACATCGAGGGAGGTCACGAAGACCGTGCGCCGCATCCCCATCAGCCGGATCAGCGAACGGTCCTCGTACAGCGCGCGCTCCACGTCCAGCACCTGACCGTCCCGCATGCGGGCCCAGGCACCGACGTACACCGACGACGGATCGGTGCCGTGCAGTGCCAGCAGAGACCGGGCCACCTCGACAGGGTCGTCCGATCTCGTGTCCACCGTCAGCCGATGGCGCAGCGCCAGCCGCGCCCGCCTCTCCGCCGCGTCGATCCGTCGCACCGCGCCTCCCCTGGGTCTTCGTCCGTCATGTGCCGGCTGTCGGACTGTCCATGTGACGCTCCCCGGACGGACGGAACAGGCCTTCCTGCACCACCGACACGAGGAGACGCCCCTCCTTGTCGTAGATACGGCCCCGGGCAAGACCGCGGCCCCCCGTGGCGATGGGGGACTCCTGGTCGTAGAGGAACCACTCGTCGGCGCGGAAGGGACGGTGGAACCACATGGCGTGGTCGAGCGACGCCATGTCGAAGCCACGGGGGCCCCAGAGCGGTTCCACCGGGATGCGGACCGCGTCCAGGAGCGTCATGTCGCTCGCGTAAGTGAGCGCGCAGGTGTGGACGAGCGGGTCGTCGCCCAGCGGGCCGACAGCGCGCATCCACACAGCGCTGCGCGGCTCCGCGTCCTTGGTCTCCTCGGCGGTCCAGCGCAGCCGGTCGACGTAGCGGATGTCGAAGGGCTGGCGGCGCGCCATGCGCTCCAACTGCTCGGGGAGTGCGCCGAGGTGCTCCCTGATCTCCTCGGCGACCGTCGGCAGCGACTCAGGCGCGGGCGCAGCGAGTCGCGGCGGCAGCTGATGTTCGAAGGCGCCCTGTTCGGGCTGATGGAAGGAGGCGGTGAGGTTGAAGATGGTGCGACCCTGCTGGACGGCCGTGACGCGGCGCGTGGTGAAGGAGCGCCCGTCCCTGACCCGTTCGACCTGGTACACGATCGGCACGCCGGGGCGCCCCGGGCGAAGGAAATACGCGTGCAGCGAGTGCACCGGTCGGTCGCCCTCGGTGGTGCGGCCCGCCGCCACCAGGGCCTGGCCGGCGACCTGTCCGCCGAAGACCCGCTGCAAGGACTCGTTCGGGCTGCGGCCCCGGAAGATGTTGACCTCGATCTGCTCGAGATCCAGCAGGTCGACCAGCCGGTCGGCGGGATTGTTCATGACAGTTCCTCGACTTCTGTCCGGGACACGCGGGTACGCGGGGCTCTCAGAGCTGGCCGACGTCCGTGACCCGGACGATGGCGCGGCCCTCCTCGTCGGAAGCCGCGAGATCGACCTCCGCGCTGATGCCCCAGTCATGGTCGCCGTTCGGATCGGCGAACGTCTGCCGGACGCGCCACAGACCGTGCTCAGGATCCTCCTCGATGAGCAACAGCTTGGGCCCTCGGGCATCGGGGCCGGTGCCGAGATCTTCGTACTCGTCCCAGTACTTGTCCATGGCCTCGCCCCAGGCGTCCGCGTCCCAGCCGGACTCGGCGTCCAGCTCGCCCAGCTCCTCGACGTGATCGAGGGCGGCCAGCTCGACCCTGCGGAACAGCGCGTTGCGCACCAGGACGCGGAAGGCGCGGGCGTTGGCCGTGACCGGCTTGACCTGGTCGGCCCTCTCCTGCGCCTCCTCGGCCGTCATGACCTCGGGGTTGGCCAGCTGCTCCCACTCGTCGAGGAGGCTGGAGTCGACCTGGCGCACCATCTCGCCGAGCCAGGCGATCAGGTCCTCGAGATCCTCGGACTTCAGGTCGTCCGGGATGGTGTGCTCCAAGGCCTTGTACGCGCTCGCGAGGTAGCGCAGGACGATGCCCTCGGTGCGCGCGAGCTCGTAGAAGGACGTGAATTCCGTGAAGGACAGTGCCCGTTCGTACATGTCACGGATGACGGACTTCGGGGACAGCGGATGGTCGCCGACCCACGGGTGGCTCGTCCGGTAGGTGTTGTACGCGTGGAAGAGCAGCTCCTCCAAGGGCTTCGGGTACGTGATGTCCTGGAGGCGCTCCATCCGCTCCTCGTACTCGACGCCGTCCGCCTTCATCAGTGCCACGGCCTCGCCCCGCGCCTTGTTCTGCTGGGCCGCGAGGATCTGACGCGGATCGTCGAGGGTGGACTCGACGACGGACACCATGTCCAGGGCGTACGAGGGGGACTCGGGGTCGAGGACTTCGAAGGCGGCGAGGGCGAACGTCGACAGGGGCTGGTTGAGCGCGAAGTCCTGCTGGAGGTCGACGGTCAGGCGCACGATGCGGCCCGTGGCGTCCGGCTCGTCGAGCTTCTCCACGACGCCGCCGGCGAGGAGGGAGCGGTAGATGGCGATGGTCCGGCGAATGTGCCGAAGCTGCTGCTTGCGCGGCTCGTGATTGTCCTCGAGAAGATGGCGCATCGCCTCGAAGGCGTTGCCCGGGCGAGCGATCACGGACAGCAGCATGGTGTGCGTGACCCGGAAGCGGGAGGTCAGCGGCTCGGGTTCGGAGGTGATGAGCTTCTCGAAGGTGCTCTCGGACCAGGCGACGAAGCCCTCGGGTGCCTTCTTGCGGACCACCTTGCGTCGCTTCTTCGCATCGTCGCCGGCCTTGGCGAGCGCCTTCTCGTTCTCGATGACGTGCTCGGGGGCCTGGGCGACCACGAGGCCCGCCGTGTCGAAGCCCGCACGCCCGGCGCGCCCGGCGATCTGGTGGAACTCCCTCGCGCGCAGCGTGCGGACACGGTTGCCGTCGTACTTGGTGAGGGCGGTGAACAGCACGGTGCGGATCGGGACGTTGACGCCGACGCCCAGCGTGTCGGTGCCGCAGATGACCTTGAGGAGCCCCGCCTGTGCGAGCTTCTCCACCAGGCGGCGGTACTTGGGCAGCATGCCGGCGTGGTGCACGCCGATCCCGTGACGTACGTACCGCGAGAGGTTGCGGCCGAACTTGGTGGTGAAACGGAAGTTGCCGATCAGGTCGGCGATCTTGTCCTTCTCCTCGCGCGAGCACATGTTGATGCTCATGAGCGACTGCGCGCGCTCGACCGCCTGGGCCTGGGTGAAGTGGACGATGTAGACCGGCGCCTGTTTGGTGTCCAGGAGCTCGGTGAGCGTCTCGGTGATCGGCGTCAGACGGTACTCGTAGGAGAGCGGCACCGGCCGCGTCGCGGAGCGGACGACGGAGGTGGGCCGGCCCGTGCGGCGCGTCAGGTCCTTCTCGAACATGGAGACGTCGCCGAGCGTCGCCGACATGAGGATGAACTGCGCCTGCGGAAGTTCGAGCAGCGGGATCTGCCACGCCCAGCCGCGGTCCGGCTCGGCGTAGAAGTGGAACTCGTCCATCACGACCTGGCCGATATCGGCGTCCTTGCCGTCGCGCAACGCGATCGAGGCGAGGACCTCGGCGGTGCAGCAGATGACAGGAGCGTCGGCGTTGACCGACGCGTCACCGGTCAGCATGCCGACATTCTCGGTACCGAAGAGTTTGCACAGGTCGAAGAACTTCTCCGACACCAGCGCCTTGATCGGCGCCGTGTAGAAAGTGACCTTGTCCTGGGCGAGCGCGGTGAAGTGCGCACCCGCCGCGACCAGGCTCTTGCCGGAGCCCGTCGGCGTGGACAGGATCACGTTGGCCCCGGAGACGACCTCGATCAGTGCCTCCTCCTGGGCCGGGTAGAGAGTGATGCCCTGGCCCTCGGCCCACGACGAGAAGGCTTCGTAGAGGGCATCTGGGTCGGCGTCCGGCGGCAGCTGATCAATAAGGGTCACACCCCCATCTTGCCTTCCTTCCTGCCCGATCACGGAACCGGAGGTTTCCACGAAGATCACGAACGCTACGCTGTGTCGCCGACGGGGCGTCAGAACAATGGGAATGGGGCGGGCAACAGCCATGATGGGACCGGCACACTCACTGTCGGGGGCGGCGGCCTGGCTGGGGGTCGGCGCCGCGGCAGCGGCCGCAGGGCACACGATGCCTTGGCCGGTCCTCCTCGTAGGAGCGCTGATCTGCGCCGGAGCGGCGCTCGCACCCGACCTCGACCACAAGTCGGCGACCATCTCGCGGGCCTTCGGGCCCCTCTCGCG
The DNA here is from genome assembly GCF_040683555.1 of Streptomyces sp. NPDC093510. NCBI lineage: Bacteria > Bacillati > Actinomycetota > Actinomycetes > Kitasatosporales > Streptomycetaceae > Streptomyces > Streptomyces sp. NPDC093510. The sequence continues at coordinate 82,665 of NZ_JBFBEE010000025.1, read as the reverse complement.
GGGCCTCTGCGAAATCGTCGACAAACTCTCGTACGCCGTCTACAAGGCGACCCGCAAGCAGGGGGACCCGCGCCGCTCGGGCGGGCACCGCACCCTCACACACACCTGGCTGTGGGCGGTGCTGATAGGAGCGGGCGCATCGGCTCTGGCGATCTTCGGCGGGCGCTGGGCGGTGCTGGGCATCCTCTTCGTCCACATGGTGCTCGCCATCGAAGGCCTGCTGTGGCGGGCCGCCCGCGGATCGAGCAGCGACATCCTGGTCTGGCTGCTCGCCGCTACGAGCGCCTGGATTCTCGCCGGGGTCCTGGACAAGCCCGGCAACGGCGCGGACTGGATGTTCACCGCCCCCGGCCAGGAGTATCTGTGGCTGGGACTGCCGATCGTGCTCGGCGCACTGGTGCACGACATCGGGGACGCGCTGACCGTCTCCGGGTGCCCGATCCTGTGGCCCATCCCCATCGGCCGCAAGCGCTGGTACCCGATCGGGCCGCCGAAGGCCATGCGGTTCCGGGCCGGGAGCTGGATCGAGCTCAAGGTGCTGATGCCGGTGTTCATGCTGCTCGGGGGAGTGGGCGGCGCGGCCGCACTCAACTTCATCTGAGAGACGACAGTCGCCTGAAGCGCGGCCACGCCCACGGCGGCTCAGGGTGTGGTCGGGTGCTCGCCATGCCAGGAGTGCCAGAGCGCGGCGTAGGCGCCATCGGTTTTCACAAGCTCGTCGTGGGTGCCGAGCTCCGTCACCCGGCCGTCCTGCATGACCGCCACACGGTCCGCGTCGTGCGCCGTCTGCAGACGATGGGCGATAGCGATGACCGTGCGCCCACGGAGGACGGCGGCCAGGGCCCGTTCCGTGTGCCGTGCCGTCGTCGGGTCCAGGAGCGCGGTGGCCTCGTCCAGGATCAGCGTGTGCGGATCCGCGAGCACGACGCGGGCCAGCGCCAATTGCTGGGCCTGCGATCCGTGCAGGCCGTGGCCTCCGGGGCCCAGCTCCGTGTCCAAACCGTCCGGCAGGCCGTCGAACCAGTCGGCGCCGACCACTCTGAGGGCGGCCTTCAGCTCGGTGTCCGTGGCGGACTCCGACGCGATGAGCAGGTTGTCCCGCAGGGTGCCGAGGAAGACGTGGTGCTCTTGGGTGACGAGGACGACCTGGCGCCGCAGTCGGTCGGGTGGCAGATCGGCGATCGGCACACCACCGACGGTCACTGTGCCCTCGACCGGGGCGTCGATCCCCGCCAGGAGCCGGCTCAGGGTGCTCTTGCCCGCCCCCGAAGGGCCGACGATCGCGAGGCGCTCACCGGGATGTACGCAGAGGTCGACGCCTTGCAAGACATCGGCGCCGCTGCTGTAGGCGAAGCGCACGCCGTCGACTTCGATGCGGCCGTCCTCGGGCGCGCCGTCGGGGTGCCTGGCGGAGGGGACGGAGTTCGGGCTGACGGAGTCGGTCGGCGCCTTCGGGGCGGCGGCCAGGCCCTCGACCCGGGCGAAGGAGGCGCCACTGCTCTGCAACTGTTCGACCTGCTGCAGGATCGTGTCCAGCGGCTGCGAGAGCTGCTGCAGGTACAGGGCCGCGGCGATCACAGTGCCCAGGCTCACGGAGCCCTGGTCGTGCAGGACTCCACCGATGAGCAGGACACCGACCACCGGGACGGCGTACGAAAGGTCGATGGAGGGGAACAGGACGCTCCGCAGGAACAGCGTCCGGTCGTGGGCATCGACGCACCGTTCGATCGCCGCCTCGCTGTCCGCGACACGGCGCTCGCGCAGGCGCAGGGCCTCGATGGTGCGCGCCCCGGAGGCCGTGGCCGCGATCACCTCCGCGAGCGCGGAGTGGGCTGTGCCTTGCTCGAGGTAGGCGGAGCGCGCGCGGCGCAGGTACCAGCGGGTGGCGAACCAGATGCCGGTCAGGCCGAGGACACCACAGGCACCGAGCAGCGGGTCGAGCAGAAAGACCGCGCAGAGGATGAACAGGGCTTGTACGGCCGCCACGAAGACGTCGGGTCCGGTGTCGCGCAGCATCAGCCCGGCTGTCGCCACATCGGTGGTGCCGCGGGCCGTCAGATCGCCCGCGCCGGCCCGCTCCACGACCGAGGCGGGCAGAGCGAGCGCCCGGTCGACGAACTGTTCACGGATGCGGCCGAGGGTGCGCTCGCCGAACCGATGGGCGAGGTAGCGGGCGTGGCGGGCCAGGAGGAGCTGAGCGATGGCGCCGACGAGAATGCCGAGCGCGAGGCGGTCGACGGCGGCGACACCCCCACCGTCCCTGACCGTGTTGATGATGCGCCCGAGGAGCCATGGGCCGGCGAGCCCCGCGGCCGCGGCGAGAGCGTTGAAGACGATCATCGTGACGAAGGCGCCGGTGTCCTGCCGGATGAGGTGGAGGGCGGCACGGCGGACCTGACGCCGGTCGGCCACAGGCAGGTGTCCGGGCTCGGAATCAGCCGCTTCGTTGCGGTGGGGCGGCGTCATCGGAGGGCCTCATGAGTCGGCTCGGCGAGAGGATGGGAGCGATGGTGACCTTGTGGCGTGTGCTGTTCCTCCGCCTCGTCACCCCCTTCGGCGCCACGCGACACCAGGCGTCGGTAGCCCGGGTGCTCCGCCAGCAGATCGGCGTGGCGGCCGACAGCGGCCACGCGCCCGTCGACCAGGAAGCACACGGCGTCGGCCTGGTCGAGGACCAGGGGAGACGTGCTGGCGACGAGCGTCGTGCGGCCTTCTCGGGCCGTACGGAGCCGGGACGCCATGTTCGCCTCGGTGTGCGCGTCGACCGCCGATGTCGGCTCGACCGCCAAGAGGACTTCGGGGTCGGCGAGGAGGGCCCGCGCCAAGCGGAGGCGCTGGCGTTGACCGCCGGAGAGATTGCGGCCATGGGCCTCGAGAAGGGCGTCGAGTCCGTCCGGCAGGCCGAGGACAATGTCGTGGGCCATGGCCGCGTCGACCGCACGGGCGACGGCGTCCTCGTCCGGGGAGCATCGGCCGGCGATCGCCGCGCGCAACGTACCGGCGAAGAGGTCGGCTTCGTTGTCCGCCACCAGGATCCGGGCGCGGACCTCGTCCAGTGCGACGGCGTCGAGACGGGCCGGGCCCCAGGTGACGGAAGAGGGGACGAACCGGCCGAGGCGATCGACGATGTCCGTGCCGTCCGATGCCCGCGCGCTGACCAGCGCGGTGAGAAGTCCGGGCGCGACCTCCACCCCGGACACGGGATCGCGCAGCACGGAGGGTTCCTCGGGGCCGGGGACCGGGTGCTCACCGTCGACGCGCGTCGCCCGGTTCCCGGCCCTCGCTTCCGGTTCCACGGCCACGGCGTCTGTCCCGGACTCGGCCCGGGCGGCCTCACAGCCCTGCGGTTCCAGATTCAAGAAGTCGACGACCCGTCGCGCGGCGACCAGCCCCCGGCCGATGTCGTAGCTGCCCTCGATGAGCATCGCCACCGGCACCACGAGCACGGCGACGTAGCCATAGACGGCCACCAACTCACCCACGGTGATGGTGCCCTGAGCGGCCATGCGCGCGGCGAGCCAGGTCACGGCGGCCAGGAACAGGGTGGGCAGGCCGAGGCCGAAGGCCTGGATCCAGCTCATGCTGGACCCGACCCGGTAGCCCTCGTCCCGCAGCCGGCGCGAGCCCTCGCGGTAGCGGGCCGCGAACACCCCTTTGCCACCGAGGCCGTTGAGGACTCTGAGCCCGCCCGCGAGGTCGCCGAGTATCGCGGCGAGTGCGCCTTGACGTTCCCGGTAGGCCGTCTCGGCTCCTTGCAGCCGACTGAGGAACGGCCCGATCAGTACGGCGAGCACGGGCACACCGACCAGCACCACCACGGCGAGCAGCGTGGAGACGGACAGCAGCAGCGCGGCCACCACGAAGTAGGCGATCACCGCGCCCACGCCGGGCCCGGTCACGGTCAGGGTCTGGCTGATCACGCCCACGTCGGAGTGCCCGATTGTGACGACCTCACCGGCGGACACCCGGCGGGGCAGCGACGCGCCGAGCCGGGTCGCGTGGTCGACCACGACGCGCACGGTACGGAAGTAGGCGTCGAGACGGACCCGGGTCATCGTGCGATGCCGCATGATCCCCAGCCAGGCGTTCAGGGCCCCGATGCCGAACAGCGCGGCGCACCAGCCCACCAGAGCGGACCGGTCACCCGGCCGCAGGGCCTCGTCGATGGCGCGCGACAGGACGTACGGAGGGAGCGTCAGGCAGACCATCCACGCGCTGCCCAGCAAGGTCCCCGCGGCCACACGCCGAGGCTGGCTGACGGTCACCCACCAGAGGTAGCGGGCAGGCCCACGCCGGTCCGGGACACCGGGTTCTGTGGAAGATGCAGCCATCCACGAACCTTAACCACCCCCGTCCGGGAGAGAACAGGAGCCCTTGTGCTCGCCGAACTCCGCCTAGTCGTGCCAGGACCGCCACAGCGCCGCGTACGCGCCGTCCGCCGCCACCAACTGGTCGTGGCTGCCCAGTTCGCTGATCCGTCCGCTCTCGACCACCGCGATGACGTCCGCGTCGTGAGCGGTGTGCAGCCGGTGGGCGATCGCCACGACCGTGCGGCCCTCCAGGACGCGGGCGAGGGAGCGTTCCAAGTGCCGTGCCGCGCGCGGATCGAGGAGCGAGGTCGCCTCGTCGAGGACCAGCGTGTGCGGGTCGGCGAGGACCAGTCGCGCCAGGGCGATCTGCTGGGCCTGCGCGGGCGTCAGAGCGAATCCTCCCGAGCCGACCTCGGTGTCCAGGCCCTCGTCGAGGCCCCGTGCCCAATCGGCCGCGTCGACCGCGCCGAGCGCCGCCCACAGTTCGGCGTCCCGTGCTGCGGTCCTGGCCAGCAGGAGGTTGTCGCGCAGAGAGCCGACGAAGACGTGGTGTTCCTGGTTGACCAGGGCCACATGTGCGCGCACCTCCTCCGCGGGCATGGCCGACAACGCGGCGCCGCCCAGGGTGACATGGCCCGTACGCGGTCCGTAGATCCCGGCGAGGAGCCTGCCCAGGGTCGACTTGCCCGCGCCCGACGGCCCCACCAGGGCGACACGCGAGCCGGGTTCGACGGCGAGGGACACCTCGCGCAGCACGTCGACGCCCGCGCGGTAGCCGAAGTGCACGTCGTCGGCGAGGACATGTCGTCCGTCAGGGGTCACGGAGGAGTCACCGGCGTCCGGCTCGATGTCGCGCACACCGACGAGCCGGGCCAGGGACACCTGGGCGACCTGGAGCTCGTCGTACCACCGGAGAATGATCCCCAGCGGGTCGACGAGCATCTGCGCGATCAACACCCCTGTGGTCAGCTGGCCGACACCGATCCAGCCCTGAAGGACGAAGACTCCGCCGATCATCAGCGTCGAGCACAGCACGACCGTGTGGGTGAAGTTGATCACCGGGAAGAGGACCGACCGCAGATAGAGGGTGTACCGCTCCCAGGCGGTCCACTCCTTGATGCGGCGCTCCGAGAGTTCGATGCGGCGGCGGCCGAGGCGGTGGGCCTCCACCGTGCGTCCGGCGTCCACCGTCTCGGTGAGGGCGGCGGCGACGGCGGCGTATCCGGCGGCCTCCGAACGGTAGGCGGAGGGCGCACGCTTGAAGTACCAGCGACAGCCCACGACGAGAAGGGGTACGGCGACGAGCACGGCGGGTGCCAGTGGCGGCGCGGTCACGACGAGCCCGCCGAGCAGCAGCACCACCCACACCACCCCGATGGCGAGCTGCGGAACGGCCTCGCGCATGGCATTGGCGAGACGGTCGATGTCCGTGGTGATGCGCGACAGCAGATCACCGGTGCCGGCCCGTTCCAGGACACCGGGCGGCAGCCCGACGGAGCGTACGAGGAAGTCCTCCCGCAGATCCGCCAGCATCCGCTCGCCGAGTATCGCGCCGCGCAGCCGCACCTCGCGTACGAAGAGTGCCTGTACGAGGAGGGCGACCGTGAACAGGCCGATGGTGAGTTCCAGATGGAGGTCGCGGGCGTCGTCCGAGACCTTCTCGACCAGGCCGCCGAGCAGATAGGGGCCGACCATCGAGGCGACGACGGCGAGCGTGTTCACCAGGATGAGCAGGAGGAAGGACCGGCGGTGGCGCCGGAACAGTTCGCGCACGTAGTCGCGTACGGTCGCGGCCGAGCCGACGGGCAGGGTCTCCGCCGTCGTGGGGGCCGCCGGGTCGTGGGCCGGGGGCGCCAGGCCGATCATGCCGTCTCCTCGATGTCGAAGTCAGTCAGGGCTTCCGAGGCCGCCAGGGCTTCGGCGGCGACGCGCTCTGTGTCGGTCTCGCGGGTCACGACCGCTCGGTACCGCGGCTCGCTGCGCACCAGTTCACGGTGTGCGCCGACGGCGGCGACCTCGCCGTCGGCCAGGAAGACGACCCGCTCGGCTCGGTCGAGGAGCAGCGGTGACGAGGTGAGCACCACGGTGGTGCGTCCCCGGCGCAGTCGCCGGATGCCGTCGGCGACCCGGGCTTCGGTGTGCGAGTCGACGGCGGACGTCGGCTCGTCGAGCACCAGCGCCTCGGGGTCGGTGACCAGGGAGCGGGCCAGGGCGAGGCGTTGGCGCTGGCCTCCGGAGAGAGAGCGGCCGCGTTCCGTGAGGTGGGCGGCCATCGGGTCGTCGTCCACCGACGCCTGTGCCAGCGCGTCCAGGACGTCGGAACACTGCGCCGCGGACAGCGCGTCCTCGGGGCTGACGGCTCCCGACGCCGGTACGCCGAGGAGCTCACCGAGTGTCCCGGAGAGCAGGACGGGGTCCTTGTCCTGGACCAGGACGGCGGTGCGGGCGGCGGCCAGTGGCAGGTCGTCCAGCGGTACGTCGCCGAGGCGTACTGACGGCAGGTCCGTGGCCTCATCGAGCGCGGGGTGCCCGCCGAGCCGTTCGGCGAGCCGTCCCGCCTCGTCGGGGTCGCCGCAGACCACGGCGGTCAGACGGCCGGCCGGGGCGAGCAGGCCGGTCGCCGGGTCGTACAGGTCACCCGAGGGTTCAAGTGAGCTGCCCGCCAAGGCTTCCGCGCCCTTTGTCGTTTCCGGCGCGGCCGTCGTCGCCGTGCGTTCCAGGGCGAGGACCCGGGCCGCCCGCTTCGCCGAGGGCCGGGAGAAGGAGTACGCCATAGCGATCTCCTCGAAGTGCCGCAGCGGGTAGTTCAGCATCATGATCGCGCTGTAGACGGTCACGAGCTCACCCACCGTGACGCGGCCCTCGCGGGCGAGGTGCACACCGTGCCAGACGACCGCGATGAGCAGCAGTCCCGGCATCAGGATCTGGATCGCCGAGATGACGGCCCACATCCGGGCGCTGCGCACCGCGGCCGTGCGGACTTCCTGCGAGGCGCGGCGGTAGCGGTCGAGGAAGAGTTCCTCGCCGCCGATGCCGCGCAGTACCCGCAGCCCGGCGACGGTGTCGGACGCCAGTTCGGTGGCTCGTCCCGCCTTCTCGCGCTGGAAGTCCGCCCGGCGCGTGGCGCCGGGCAGGAGCGGAAGCACGGAGAGTGCGAGCACGGGGATGCCGATGGCGACGACGACGCCGAGGGCGGGCTGGTAGACCACGAGGCCGACGCAGACCAGGACGACGGTGAGCGCGGCCGCCGCGAACCGCGACAGCGCCTCCACGAACCAGCCGATCTTCTCGACGTCGCCGGTGGAGACGGCCACGACCTCACCGGCGGCGACGCGCCGGGTGAGCGCGGAGCCGAGTGCGGCGGTCTTGCGGGCGAGGAGTTGCTGCACGCGTGCCGCGGCCGTGATCCAGTTGGTGACCGCGGTGCGATGCAGCATGGTGTCGCCCACCGCTATGGCCACGCCGAGGAGGACGATGAGCGCGCCCGCGAGGGCGAGCCGTTCGCCGGACTTGTCGAGTACGGCTTCGACGGCGACGCCGACCATGTAGGGCAGGCCCGCGATGGAGCCGAAGTGCAGCAGGCCCCAGGCGAGGGACTTGAGCTGTCCGCCGAGCTGGTTGCGGCCCAACCACAGCAGGAAGCGTGGCCCCGACCGGACATCGGGGACGCCGGGGTCGGGAAACGGAAGGTCGCGAATCTGCATGACGTCCCAGGAATCGGTGCGGCGGTCGCCGCTCCGGCGAGGTGGTCGCGGGAGCGGACGGCGGTTACAAACCGTGAAAGGTTCGCCTCGCGCAGTGGTCCGAAGCAAACGGTTTTCCGCCCTGGGGTAAAGAATCGGCCCTGTCCCGGCGTGGGCCGTGAGGCTTGGCGGGGGTACCGCGGACCGAGTGCGACCATGGACGGATGCGAATAGCCGGTGGAGTGCGAGTGGTGGTCGCGGCAGCGGCCTGCGGTGTTCTTCTGACGTCGTGCGCGAGTGGGAACGACGACGGTTCGCAGAAGGGCGACGCCGGCGCGGGGCACGGCAAGAGCGCGGGGCGGGGCGACGGCGCGCAGGGCGGGGAGAGCGCCAACGCCGGAACCGACGACCCCCGGCGCATCCCCGAGGTGGGCGACCGTCTGCAGTCCAGGATTCCCAAGGACTCCCGTCAGGTCGTCGCGGTCTACGGCGCCGGTGAGGACTCGGCGAAGTCGACCGTCGTGCTCTACACGAAGTCGGGTGACAAGGACACCACCTGGGAGAAGGCCCGCAGCTGGCCCGCGCACAACGGCAAGAAGGGCTGGACCACCGACCATCGCGAGAACGACAAGCGCAGCCCGGTCGGCGTGTTCACGCTCACCGACGCGGGGGGCGTCCTCGCGGACCCGGGGGCCAAGTTCCCCTACTCGGAGTCCGTGTCCATGCAGGCTCCGCACTACTGGCCCAAGACGCACTGGCACGACTTCGACTACGTCATCGCCATCGACTACAACCGCGCCAAGGGCACCCCGCCCAACGACCCGACGCGCCCGCAGGGCCAGGCGAAGGGCGGCAGCATCTGGCTGCACATGGACCACGGCAGCGGTACGTCAGGCTGCGTGAGCCTGTCCAAGGCCGGCGTGAAGCACCTGCTGCGCACGCTCGACCCGAAACAGCACCCGGTGATCGTGATGGGCGACAGGGCGAACCTGAGGGCGTAGGCGGTCGTTCATCTGCGGCACCGTCGAGTCGAGGGCGGGACGGGGGCGGCGGCACCATTGCGGTGATCGGCAACTGCCCATAGAAATCCCCCATGAGAAGACGCGTCATGTCCATGCTCGCCGGGATGACCCTCGCGGCGAGCACCCTCCTCGGCACCGGTCCGGCCGCGGCCGCCACGCCCCCACCGGAGTTCGGGAACGACTGGCACGACCCGGTCACCGCCGCGCCACCCGTACCGAAACCGCACACGAAGTCCTGCGAAGTGACTGTCGCCGAAGCGCAGTTCAAGGACTTCACGCCGTACAAGGGCGACTACGCCGCTCCAGACAAGTGCGGCAAGGGTCGTTGGGGCAAAGTGGTCCTGCGGCTCGACGGAAAGGTCAAAGGGCGGCAGTACGACCGTCTCGGCTACCTGCGCATCGGAGGGGTCGAAGTCCTCCGCACATCGACCCCGGAGCCGTCGGTCGACGGCATCACCTGGTCCGTGGAGAAGGACGTCACCCGCTACAGCGAGACGCTGAGCCACGACCAGAAGGTCGAGATGCTCATCGGGAACGTCGTCAACGAGACGTACACCGGGATCATCGACGTCAAGGCGACGCTGACGTTCTACCAGCAGCGCAAGGCGGGCGTCGGCGCCCATGAGACGCCCGACCGGATCATCCCCCTCGGCGACAGCCCCACCCTCACCACACCGCGCAACAGCGAACGCATCGTCGCCGAGGTGTACGCGACAGGCTCCGGCGGAGGCTGCGAGGAGTACTGGTACCTGACGGTGCCCGACGCCGCGCCCTACTCCTGCAAGGCCGACCAAGGCCCCTACCGCGAGGTACAGGTCAAGGTCGACGGCGAACTGGCAGGCATCGCCGCGCCGTTCCCGACCGTGTGGACCGGAGGCTGGTCCAACCCCTTCCTCTGGTACGTGATCCCGGGGCCCCGCGCTTTCGACATCAAGCCCATCGAGTACGACCTGACCCCCTTTGCCGGCGTCCTCAACGACGGTCGCCCGCACCAGGTGGAGGTCTCCGTCGTCGGCGTACCGGAGGCACAGACCGGCTGGAGCACGCCGGTCAACGTCCTGGTCTGGCAGGACGAGAAGAGCCACCACGTCACGGGAGGGCTGACCCGCCACAAGGAGGGCGGCCTCGACAACGAGTCGACGTACAAACCCGGTTCGGGGAGCGAGGCGCACCGGCTTGACACGGAGGGCGGACATCGGCTCAGCGTCTCGGGGTACGTCAACACCTCGCACGGCCGCGTCGCGACGACCGTGACCCGCGCCCTCGCGAACACGTCCGTCCACCGCTGGACCGAGGGCGAGTCGATGGACGCGCTCAAGGCGACATGGACCGACCGCGAGTCGGTCACGACGGGCCGCAGCACTGCGCGCACCGACCGGACGTACACCATGGACGGCACCACGACCCTCGGAACCGGCGACCGGCTGCGGACCCGGATCTCCCTCGGCGACCGCGCCGAGAGCGTCACGACGCGGGATGACCGGCGCGTCAACTGGTCTGTGCTGGACGACCGATACGACGGCGACGCGACGTACACCGCCGACGTCCCGCGTGAGGAACGGCACGCCGTGGGCACATCGCGCGAGCGCCACCGCCTCGTCGGCGACCAGGGCTGCTACGACCGGACCCTGGCCACCGTCCAGGGAACACTGACCGAGGACCATCGACGCTGCTGACCCCCTAGGACGACCACGGAGGCCCGGGCCCGGGCTCAGGAGAGGCCCGGGCCCCGCCTCGCCCAGTCCTACCCCTTCGGCTTCTCCGAGTCGATTCCGGGCCGTGCCTTCTTCCACAGCCCGCGCGTGAAGTCCGGGATCGCCTGCGGCGCGCCCTTCGCCTTGATCGACAGATGGCTCAGCGGCACGGGGGCCGTCCATGTCGCGGCGTCGTACACATCGAAGTCCGGTACCAGGCCGAGCTGCATGGTCTGCATCAGCCGGAAGATCATGATGTAGTCCATGCCGCCGTGGCCGCCGGGCGGGTTGGAGTGCTCCTTCCACAGCCAGTGGTCGAAGTCGGCGTACTTGGCGAAGTCGGCCCACTGGTCGTTCGAGTGGTCCGGCTCGATGTAGATGCGCGCGGGGTAGTCCTCGAAGACGCCCTTCGTGCCGCCGAGGCTGTTGATGCGGCTGTAGGGATGAGGCGTCGAGACGTCATGCTCCAAGCGGATCACCCGCCCCTTCGCCGTCTGGACGAGGCTGATGGTGCGGTCGCTCTCGATGTACGTCTCCTTCCAGCTCGGGTCGCCCGCGGGCATGTGCGCCTTGCGGTACTCGGCGAGGCCGAGGGCGGGCGTGCCGAAGCTGGAGATGTGCGTGACACGGTCACCGCGGTTGACGTCCATGTAGTTGGCGACCGGGCCGAAACCGTGGTTGGGGTAGAGGTCGCCGCGCAGCCGGGTGTGCCACAGACGCCGCCACGGCCCCTCGTAGTAGTCGGGGTCGAACATCAGGCCGCGCAGGTCGTGGTTGTAGGCGCCCGCCCCGTGCAGCAGATCACCGAACTTGCCCGCGTGCGCCATGCGCAGGACGCGCATCTCGTTCTTGCCGTAACAGCAGTTCTCCAGCTGCATGCAGTGTCTGCGGGTGCGCTCGGACAGGTCGACGAGCTGCCACAGCTCGTCGAGGCGCATGGCGATCGGACACTCCACGCCGACGTGCTTGCCGTTCTGCATCGCAGACTTGGCCATGGCGAAGTGGAGGTCCCAGGGCGTCGCCACGTACACGAAGTCGATGTCGCCGCGCTCGCACAGCTTCTCGTAGTCGTGCTCGCCCTTGGTGTACGTCGCCGGGGCGGGCTGGCCCGCGGCCGTGACCTTCTTCGCGGCGGCCGCGGTCTTGTCCTTGACCGGGTCGCAGAGCGCGACGACGCGCACGCCCGGTATTGCGAGGAACAGGTCGATCATGCTGCCGCCGCGGTTGCCGAGCCCGATGATCCCGACCCGTACCGTGGAGCGCCGCTCGAACGGTACGTCGATCATGGTGTCGCCCTTGCGGGCGGGGGTCTTGCCCGTGGCCGCATCCGTGTCCGAGGCAGAGGCGGCCGCGGCGGCGGGAGCGTCGGCGTGCGCCGTGCCGCCCGCGAAGGCGCCGACTCCGAGTCCCGCGCCGGCGAGTCCCGCCGTGCGGAGCACCGTGCGGCGGGAGTGACCGTCTCCCGTCGCGCTCCCGGTGCTGTCGTCGGGGGTGGTGCCGTCAGGGGTCGGGGTGGCGTTCTCGTCGTGCATCGGACCTCCGTAGCTGAATGTCGGCTGGTCTCTACCACTGGGGCGGAAGCCACCCTGGTGGGGGCACGGCCGGGGCGCAAGAGACAGGAGGAACCGAAGAGTTGGATTTTATTGAGGAGTACCAGAGAGCACGGCTCTACCGATTACGGACGCGTCGCGCGCTCCAACTCCAGGAGTACGGAGTAGTAGCCACGGCCCGTCGCGTGATCCATGCCCACCTCGCACATGCGGTTCGCCGAGAGGTGCGCGTCGAAGGAGCGGGACGTGACCTCCGCGGCCTCCTTGCGCGTGGCCGATTCCGTGAGCTCCTTGTGGAGCATGCCGCGGTCGCCTGCGAAGGCACAGCAACCCGCGTCGTCCGGAATGACCACCTCGTCCGCGCAGGCTTCGGCGACGGCGCGGAGCTGCGCCTCGTCCCCGAGGTGCTGCATGGAGCAGGTGGGGTGCAGAACGGCGGAGCCGATCGTGCGGTGCACCGTCAGACGGGGGAGGAGCTCGTCGGCGGCCCAGACGATCGAGTCCACGACGGTCAGCTCCCGGTGCAACTCGCGGTTGTCGGCGGTCAGATGGGGCACGACCTCATGGGCGATGCCCAGTGTGCAGGACGAGGCGTCGACGATCAGCGGCAGACGGCCTCCCGCGGTCCAGCCCCAGGCCGCCTCGACGATGCGATTGGCCATGACCCTGTTCCCGGCGTCGTACCCCTTGGAGTGCCAGATCGTCGCGCAGCACGTCCCCGCGACATCGTCCGGAATCCAGACCGGCTTCCCCGCGCGTGAGGAGACGGCGACCACGGCCTCCGCCAGGGAGCGGTCGCCGGGGCTGCCGAAGATGCGGTTGACGCACGCCGGGTAGTAGACGGCCGACGCGCCTGTGCGCACGGTGCGCGGCAGTCCGCGCGCGGCGGCCCCGGGAATCTGCGGCAGCCACTCGGGGACGAGGTCGGGGCGCACCGCTTTGCGGGCGGTCCGGGTCACGCGGGTCAGCAGCCGGTCGCTGATCCTGTCGGCGGCGGCCACCGCGAGCCGCGCGGACGCTTCGACGGCCCTGAAGTTCTTTGCGGCGAGAGCGGCCGCCCGCTCCTCGCGGGGCGAGTGCCGGGCATGGCGGAAGTCCTTCATCAGGGCGCCCGTGTCGATGCCCACCGGACAGGCGAGCTTGCACGTCGAGTCGCCCGCGCAGGTGTCCACGGCGTCGTATCCGTACGCCTCGACGAGGCCGTCCTCGACGGGGGAGCCCGCGGGCTGGCGCATCATCTCGCGGCGGAGCACGATGCGCTGGCGCGGCGTCGTGGTCAGGTCTTCGCTGGGACACGTCGGTTCGCAGAAGCCGCACTCGATGCACGGGTCGGCGATCGGCTCCACCTGGGGGATGGTCTTCAGCCCGCGCAGATGTGCCTTCGGGTCGCGGTCGAGGACGATGCGGGGCGCGAGCACGCCGTCCGGGTCGATGACCTGCTTCGTGCGCCACATCAACTCGGTCGCCTTCGGTCCCCATTCGAGCTCCAGGAAGGGCGCGATGTTGCGTCCCGTGGCGTGCTCGGCCTTCAGAGAGCCGTCGAAACGCTCCACGGTCAGACGGCAGAAGTCGTCCATGAACGCGGCGTACCGCTCCACGTCGGAGGGGACCGCCGCGTCGAACGCGAGCAGGAAGTGGAGGTTGCCGTGCGCCGCGTGACCCGCGACGGCGGCGTCGAAGCCGTGCCGCGTCTGGAGTTCGAGCAGCGTTTCGCAGGCCTCGGCGAGCCTGCCCGGCGGTACGGCGAAGTCCTCGGTGATCAGTGTCGTCCCCGAGGGACGGGAACCGCCGACAGCGGTGACGAACGCCTTGCGCGCCTTCCAATAGCCGCCGATGGTCTTCGCGTCGCGCGTGAACGTGTTGGTCACCGACGGGACAGGCGTGACCAGTTCGAGCCCTTCGAGGGCCTTGGCGGCCGCTGCCTCGTACGCCTCTTGGACGGCCTCGTCCGGGGCACGGAACTCCACAAGGAGCGCGGCCGTCGACTTCGGGAGCTCCGCCCAGTCGGCGGGCACGCCCTGCACACGGACCGAGGCGCGCAGGGTATTGCCGTCCATCAGCTCGACGGCGAGCGCGCCGGCGGCGTTGAACAACGGCACCGCGGCGGCGGCCGCGGGCAGTGAGGGGAAGAAGAGCAACGCGGTCGTCGTGTGCCGGTCCAGCGGCAGCGTGTCGAAGACGACTTCGGAGATGAAGCCGAACGTGCCCTCGGAGCCGACCATCAGGCCGCGCAGGATCTCCACGGGCGTCGCACCGTCGAGGAAGGCGTCCAAGCGGTAGCCGTTGGTGTTCTTGATCTCGTACTTGGCGCGGATGCGGGCCACCAGCTCGGCGTCGGCCTCGATCTCCCGTTTGATGGCCAACAGGCCCTCGCACACCTCCGGTTCCGCGTGTGCGAGGCGCTCGTCGGCATCGGGCTCGGCCGTGTCCACGACCGTCCCGGGGGGGAGCACGAAGGTCAGCGAGGCGACCGTGCGGTACGAGTTGCGGGTGGTGCCCGCCGTCATGCCCGAGGCGTTGTTCGCGACGACGCCGCCGATGGTGCAGGCGATGGCGCTCGCCGGGTCGGGGCCGAGCACCCGGCCGAACCGGGAGAGCGTGGCGTTGGCGCGCACGACCGTCGTGCCGGGGCCGATGCGGGCCCGCTCGCCCCCGCCGAGCACCTCGACGCCCGACCAGTGCTTGCGCACGTCGACGAGGATGTCCTCGCCCTGGGCCTGGCCGTTCAACGACGTACCGGCCGCGCGGAAGACGACCTCGCGGCCCCTGCCGTGCGCGTACGACAGGACGGCCGACACGTCGTCGATGTCCTCGGGGACGACCACGACCTGCGGCACGAAGCGGTAGGGGCTGGCGTCCGAGGCGTACCGCACCAGGTCGGAGATCTTCGTCAGGACCTTGTCCGCGCCGAGCAGCGCGGCCAGTTCGGAGCGCAGCGGCTCGGGGGTGCCGCCGCCGCGCCGGCCCGGCACGCGGTCGTGCGCCGGGCCTTCCGTGCGCGCCGCGGGTCCGGGGCGCAGGGCGTCGGGCTCGGGCTGCAGCAGTGGCATGAGCTCTCCTCGTCGGCTCCGTGTGGGCTCCGTGTCGGCTCCGTCAGCAGCGGCGGACGTCCGGCACGTCGAACAGCGCGTTCATCAGGACGCCCAGCTGCGCGCGCTGCTCGGCGTCCAATGGGGCCAGGATGTCCTCCGCGGCGGCCCGGCGCGCGCCGCGCAGCTCACCGAGGGCCTTGAGACCCGCGTCGGTGAGTTCGATACGGATCACCCGGCGGTTGGTGGGGTCGGGCGCGCGGCGCACGAGATGGGCGGCTTCCAGGCCGTCGACCAGCGTGGTCACGGCGCGCGGGACGACTTCGAGGCGATCGGCGAGGTCGGCCATGCGCGGCGGGGTCTCGTAGTGCGCGAGGGTGCGCAGCAGGCGGGACTGGGCGGGCGTGATGCCGATCGGCACCAGATGGCGCTTCTGGATCCGATGCAGCCTGCGGGTCAGCCGCAGCAACTGTTCGGCGAGCAGGCCGTCGGGGTCCGGGGTGTTCATGCGGGAACTTTACCAGGATCTTGTGCATTGTGAGTATAGGTAACAGTGAGCTATGCTCCCTGAGTCGCTGTCGTCCCGAATCCCGAAGGAGCCCATGCGCCACGACGAACCCGACTGGACGCCGCAGCCTCCCGCCCCCGGCGAGGAGCCGCAGCCGCGCCAGATGCGCCGCATCCTCCGCCTCTTCCGTCCCTATCGAGGCCGCCTCGCGATCGTGGGCCTGCTGGTCTGCGCCGCGTCGCTCGTCTCGGTCGCGACCCCGTTCCTGCTCAAGGAGATCCTCGACACCGCCCTTCCGCAGGGGCGCACGGGCCTGCTCAGCCTGCTCGCGCTCGGCATGATCCTCAGCGCGGTCGTCACGAGTGTCTTCGGCGTCCTGCAGACCCTGATCAGCACATCCGTGGGCCAGCGCGTCATGCACGACCTGCGCACCGCGGTGTACGGCAGGTTGCAGAGCATGTCCCTGGCCTTCTTCACCCGCACCCGCACGGGCGAGGTCCAGTCCCGGATCGCCAACGACATCGGCGGCATGCAGGCCACGGTCACCTCCACCGCCACGTCCCTGGTCTCGAACCTCACGAGCGTCATCGCGACGGTCGTCGCCATGCTCGCCCTGGACTGGCGGCTCACGGTCGTCTCGCTCCTCCTGCTCCCGGTCTTCGTCTGGATCAGCCGCCGCGTCGGCCGCGAGCGCAAGAAGATCGCCACGCAGCGCCAGAAGCAGATGGCCGCGATGGCCGCGACGGTCACCGAATCACTCTCCGTGAGCGGCATCGTGCTCGGCCGCACGATGGGGCGCGCCGACTCCCTCACCAAGTCCTTCGCCGAGGAGTCCGAGCAGCTGGTCGACCTGGAGATCCGGTCGAACATGGCGGGCCGCTGGCGCATGGCCGTCATCTCGATCGTCATGGCCGCCATGCCCGCCGTCATCTACTGGACCGCGGGCATCGCCTTCCAGACGGGCGGCCCGACCGTCTCGATCGGCACGCTCGTCGCGTTCGTCTCGCTGCAGCAGGGCCTGTTCCGGCCGACCGTGAGCCTGCTCTCGACCGGTGTGCAGATCCAGACGTCGCTCGCGCTCTTCCAGCGCATCTTCGAGTACCTCGACCTGCCCGTCGACATCACCGAGCCCGAGAAGCCGGTGCACCTCGACAAGATCAGGGGAGAGGTCCGCTTCGAGAACGTCGAATTCCGTTACGACGAGAAGTCGGGCCCCACGCTCCAGGACATCGACCTCGCCATCCCCGCGGGCGGCAGCCTCGCCGTGGTCGGTCCCACCGGCTCCGGCAAGTCGACCCTGAGCCATCTGGTGCCCCGGCTCTACGACGTCACCGGCGGCCGCGTCACCCTCGACGGGGTCGACGTGCGCGATCTCGACTTCGACACCCTCGCGCGTGCCGTCGGGGTGGTCTCCCAGGAGACGTACCTCTTCCACGCCTCCGTCGCGGAGAACCTCCGCTTCGCCAAGCCCGACGCCACCGACGAGGAGCTCGCCACCGCCGCTCGCGCCGCCCAGATCCACGACCACATCGCATCCCTCCCCGACGGGTACGACACGGTCGTCGGCGAGCGCGGCCACCGCTTCTCCGGCGGCGAGAAGCAGCGCCTGGCCATCGCGCGGACGATCCTGCGGGACCCGCCCGTGCTCATCCTCGACGAGGCGACCAGCGCTCTGGACACCCGCACCGAGCGGGCCGTGCAGGAAGCCATCGACGCGCTGTCCGCCGGCCGGACCACCCTCACCATCGCCCACCGGCTCTCCACGGTCCGCGGCGCCGACCAGATCGTGGTCCTGGACGCCGGCCGCACCGCTGAGCGGGGCACCCACGAGGAACTCCTGGCGCGCGACGGCCGTTACGCCGCCCTCGTCCGCAGAGACGCCCAACTGGAGCCAGCGACATGAAGATATGCCAGGAATATCACCATTTGCGGGTTACCGTGCCCGCATGCAGACCAAGACTCCGAGACGGGGCACGACTCAACTGACGCGCCGGGGCCGGATCGCCCTGATCGCGACCGGAGCCGCCGCCGCGGCCGCCGCCGTGGCGGTGCCGCTGCTGCTTCCTGACGACGACGCGGGGCCCAAGACCCTGACCATCCCGGAAGGGTGGCGCGCGGGGCAGGTGTACGCGGCCGTGGACAAGGCCCTGGAGGTGCCCGCAGGCACCACCAAGAAGGCCCTGCCCAAGGCCCACCTCAAACTTCCGCGCGACGCCGGCGGCAACCCCGAGGGTTACCTCTTCCCGGCGACGTACCCGATCAACTCCCAGTCGACCCCGGCCTCCGTGCTGTCGTACATGGTGGAGACGGCGAACAAGAAGTTCAGCGGCGGTCAGGCCACAGCAGGGGCCGACCAGAACGCCATGAACCTCTATCAGACCGTCACCATCGCAAGCATGATCGAGGCCGAGGCGGGCTCCAAGGAGGAGATGGGCAAGGTCGCCCGGGTCATCCGCAACCGACTCGACCAGGGCATGCCGCTGCAGATGGACTCCACGATCAACTACGCGCTCAACCGCTCCACGCTGGCCACCAGCGAACGCGACACGAAGATCAGCAGCCCGTACAACACCTACGCACGCATGGGCCTGCCGCCCACGCCGATCGGCAACCCCGGGGAAGAGGCAATGCGGGCCGCAATCAACCCGACTCCCGGAAACTGGCTGTACTTCGTGACCGTAAAGCCGGGGGACACGCGTTTTACGGCCAGCTTCTCGGAACACCAGAAGAACGTGGAGGAGTTCAACAAGGCGAACTAGCTTCTCCTTGACCTCAACCGTGGTTCAGGTACAACGCTTCTCCCTGACCGTACCGTTCAGTGTGGAGGAGGAGCCGACCATGGCCGCACCGATATCACGCGCCTTCCCCGACGTCCGGCGCGCGGACGTGGGAACGATCCTCGTCAGTTCCTGGACCCTGCCGGCCCCAGGGGTCCAGAAGCAGGCCGCGGACCTGGTGATCGAGGAGTGGGAACACCAGGAACGCCCGGCAGGCATGCTCTCCTTCACCACGTTCCTCAGTGAGAACGGGCGTGAGGTCCTCAATTACGCGCAGTGGACGGACGACGATTCCCAGCGTGCGTGGGCACATGCCGCCCGGAATTCCGGGAACATCAGCGGGGTCGACCGCATGGTCCTCGGCATCGAGCGTCCCGGCGAGGTCCGCTATTCGCTCCACCGCAGCTATCTGACCGAGGAGGAAGCAGAGAGCACTCCCGGCGCGCTGGTCACTCCTGTCTTCGACACCGAGGGGCCGGACAGTCAGCGTGCCTTCATCGACGGTGTCATCGCGATTCTGGAGCGGACCCGGCCGCCGGGACTGATCGCGGCCCATTTCCACACGAGCAAAGACGGCCGGAAGGTCCTCAACCACGGGGAGTGGAGGGACATGTCGGCCTGGCGACGCTTCACCGAGGGCGGGGGAACCGTCGAACTGGGCCTGATGATCGACAGCCTGGAAGGCGTCACCCCGGCCCCCACCCGGCCCAGCATCCCGCGCTACCTCCCGTACAAGAGCCTGGTGAACGTCGCCGCACCCTGAGGCGCACCCCGTTCCCGGACGGGCGCTCCGGCCTCTTGTACCGCGCTGAGCGTCGCGAGAGGCTGGCATGCGCTCCGTGCAGAACCACGGACAACAGCAGAACCACGGACAACAGCAGAACCACGGACGACAGCAGAACCACGGACGACAGCAGAACCACGGACGACAGCAGAACCACGGGCAACAACCGCACCACGCACCGCACATGACCCGACCCCACCCCTGGTCAACGAAAGGTTCAGGTGCACCGGGAAATGAGAATGCCCTCCCGTCGGCGGCAGGCAGCGGTGCTGCTGTCCGCCGCGCTGACCGCCACCGGACTCATCGCCGTCACCCCCGCCACCCACGCGGCTCCCGGCGCCGCCGGAGACCTGCGGCTCGCGAGCGGCTCGGAGACCGCCGTGCCGGACGGCTGGATCGTCGTCCTGAAGGAACCGGGTGCACGGACCGCGGGCGCCGCGGTCACCTCCGCCGCCGTGCCCGACGTAGCGCGCGAGCTCGTCGGCCGGGCAGGGGGGGGCGCGCATCGGGCACGTGTACCGGGCGGCGCTGCACGGCTTCTCCGCCCAAATGTCCCGGGCGCAGGCGGCCCGGCTGGCCGCCGACCCCCGGGTCGCATACGTCCGCCAGGACACCCGGGTCCGGATCGCCGCGGACGAACAGACGCAGCCCGGCGCGCCCTGGGGGCTCGACCGCATCGATCAGCGTCGCCTCCCGCTGTCCACCACGTACACCTACCGCACCACCGCCCCCGATGTGAGCGTGTACGTCATCGACACCGGCCTGCGGACCACGCACGCGGAGTTCGGCGGCCGCGCCTCGGTGGGGACCGACACCGTGGGCGACGGCCAGAACGGCAACGACTGCAACGGCCACGGCACCCACGTGGGAGGCATCGCCGCCGGGAAGACGTACGGGGTGGCCAAACAGGCACGCCTGGTCGCGGTCCGCGTCCTCGGCTGCCAGGGCTCGGGCACCACCTCGGGGGTCGTCGCGGGCGTCGACTGGGTGACGGCGAAGGCGGCGAGGCCGGCGGTCGCGAACATGAGCCTCGGCGGCGGGGCCAGCGATGTCCTCGACAGCGCGGTGCGGCGCTCCATACGCTCCGGGGTCACGTACACCGTCTCGGCGGGCAGCTCCGGACAGGCGGGCGGAGCCTGCAACACCTCGCCCTCACGGGTGGCCGAGACGATCAGCGTCGGCGCCAGCGACCGGAGCGACCGCAGGGCGTCCTCCTCCAACCACGGCACCTGCGTGTCGCTGTTCGCACCGGGCGTGCAGATCCCCTCGGCCTGGAAGGACGGCGATACCGCGACGGCCACCCTCAGCGGCACGTCGATGGCCACCGGGCACGCCGCAGGAGCCGCCGCGCTGCACCTGGGCTTCCGGCCCACGGACACCCCGGCGCAGGTCAAGCGGAGCCTCGTGGACAACGCCACCACCGGTGCACTGCAGGGCACGCCACCGGTCACACCCGACAGGCTCCTCTACACCCTGTACCTGCGCTAGCCGGTCCGGGGGCGCCGCGTCACACCGCGACCGGCGCCTCCGCCAGCAGCCGCCGGATGTCGCGCACCGCCGCCCGGCCCGCGCGGTTGGCGCCGATCGTGCTGGCCGACGGCCCGTACCCCACCAGGTGGACGCGCGGGTCGGCGGCGGCCCGGGTCCCCTCCAGCCGGATGCCGCCGCCCGCCTCGCGCAGCCGCAGCGGCGCCAGGTGGTCGATCGCCGCGCGGAAGCCCGTCGCCCAGAGAATGACGTCCGCTTCGACACGGCGGCCGTCGTCCCACTCGACGCCGTCCGGAGTGATGCGGTCGAACATCGGCAGCCGGGTGAGGACGCCGTCGGCCCGCGCCCGCCGGATCGCGTCGTTCACGGGCAGCCCCGTCACCGACACCACGCTCCGCGGCGGCAGGCCCCGGCGCACGCGCTCCTCGACCATGGCGACGGCCGCGCGCCCCCAGTTCTCGTCGAACGGCCCCTCGCGGAACACCGGCTCGCTGCGCGTGACCCAGGTGGTCGCGGCGGCGAAGGGGGCGATCTCCATGAGGTGCTGCGTGCCGGACGCGCCGCCGCCCACGACGATCACCCGCTGTCCCGCGAACGCCTCGGGGCCGGGATAGACCGCCGTGTGCAGCTGCCGCCCGCGGAACGTGTCCTGTCCCGGATAGCGCGGCCAGAACGGCCGGTCCCAGGTGCCCGTCGCGTTGATCAGCGCCCGAGTCGACCAGGTGCCCGCCGACGTCTCGACGAGGAGCCTGCCGCCGTCGCCCTCGCGGACCCGGTGCACGTCGACGGGCCGCCGCACCTCCAGACCGAAGCGGCGCTCGTACTCCTCGAAGTACTCACCGATGACCTCCGACGACGGGCGCGCCGGGTCCGCGCCCGTCAGCTCCATGCCGGGGAGCGCGTGCATGCCGTGCACCTTCCCGTACGTGAGGGAAGGCCACCGGAACTGCCAGGCGCCGCCGGGCCGGGGCGCGTGGTCGAGGACCACGAAGTCCCGGCCCGGCTCGAAACCGACCCGCCGCAGGTGGTAGGCGCTGGACAGGCCCGCCTGCCCGGCGCCGATGACGACCACGTCCACGTCCTGTACCGCCGTCGTGGCGGCCGCGTCTCGTACCCCGATGTCGTTCACATTTCTACTAACTGTGTCGGGGTCCGGGATCTTCCCGGCGGGACGGAACTCTCAGCGTCCCCCGGCCACCAACAGCGGCGCGCCGCCCGGCGCGGAGGCCGGCCGGCCGTTCGCCGCGGGCACGCCCGTCAACGGAGACGCCGGGACCCTGGGCAGCAGCCCGCGCACGGCCAGCTCGGGGATGACGCCCTCACCGAACCAGTACGCCTCCTCCAGATGCGGATAGCCGGACAGGACGAAGTGCTCGACGCCCAGCGCGTGGTACTCCTCGATCCGGTCGGCGACATCGGCATGGCTGCCGACCAGGGCGGTGCCCGCGCCGCCGCGCACCAGGCCGACACCGGCCCACAGGTTCGGCGAGATCTCCAGCTTGTCCCGGGAGCCGCCGTGCAGCGCGAGCATCCGCCGCTGGCCCACTGACTCGCTGCGGCCGAGTGCCTCCTGGGCAGCGGCGATCGTGTCCGGATCGAGGTCGTCGAGCAGCCGGTTCGCGGTCGCCCACGCCTCGGCCGACGAGTCACGGGAGATGGTGTGCAACCGGATGCCGAAGCGGACCGTACGGCCTTCCCTCTCGGCCAGCCCGCGAATCCAGTCGATCTTCTGCTTGACCTGCTCCGGCGGTTCGCCCCACGTCAGATACACATCCGTGTGCCGCGCCGCGACAGGACCCGCGGCCGCCGAAGAACCACCGAAGAAGATCTCCGGCAGCGGGTCCGGCGGCAGTGCGGTCAGACCGCCCTCGACCTGGAAGTGCTCGCCGTCGAAGTCGTACGGCTTGCCGCTCCACACCCCTCGTACGACCGAGAGGAACTCATCGGTGCGGGCGTAGCGGCGGTCGTGGTCCAGGTGGTCGCCGAACCGCCGCTGTTCGGTAGAGTCGCCGCCCGTCACCACGTTGAGCAGCAGCCGGCCGCGGGTGATGCGCTGATACGTCGCCGCCATCTGCGCGGCGAGCACCGGGGAGAGCACGCCGGGGCGGAAGGCGACGAGGAACTTCAGGCGCTCGGTGTGCTGGGCCAGCGCGACCGTCGTCAGCCAGGCGTCCTCGCACCACGTGCCCGTCGGCGTGAGCACCGCTTCAAAGCCCAACTGCTCGGCCGCCTTGGCGATCTGGGCCAGATACTCGATGTCGGGCGCACGGACGCCGCTGACCGGGGTGACGCGGGAGCGGGTGATGCCGCCGTCGGTGTAGGCGTGCCGGTCGACGAGGGTGCGGCCGTCGCCGCCGGTCGGCAGGAACCAGTGCAGGTGGACGTTCATGGTCAGGACTCCTCGCTGTACGTGCGCGGCTCGGTGGTGGAGGGCGGCAGATCGCCGTTGAAGCGGGTGTCGACGAAGTCGCCGAAGTCGATGCGGCGGGGAATGAGCTTCAGTTCGGTGAAGGTGTCCGCGATCTCCTGCTCGGACGTGACGACGTTCTTGTCCACGGCCACCTGGACACGGGTGCCGTTGGTGCGCTTGACCGCGTCGAGCGCGACTTCGTAGGGCAGGCCGGTGTCCTTCGACCAGACCTTCGCCCATGCCTGCGGATGCTTGTGGACCCAGTCCTGCGCCCTGCGGAGCCGCTCCAGGTAGTCGGCGATCGCCGCGCTCTTCTTCTTGTCCTTGAGCGCGCCGGGCGCGGCCGCCTGGAAGGCGAGGCCGTTCACCAGCCCGTCGCCGTCGGTCAGGACACGGCCCTTCTTCCCCCGAAGAACTTGCGAGGTGTACGGGTCCCAGACAGCCCAGGCGTCCACCTTGCCGCTGGTGAACGCGGCGAGTGCGTCGGCGGGCTGCAGATACTTGACCCGGACGTCCTTGAACTCGAGCCCGGCCTTCTTCAGGGACGCGACCAGCTGGAAGTGCGCCGACGAACCCTGTGCCACGGCAACGGACTTGCCCTTCAGGTCCTCGGCCTCCTTCAGCGGAGAGCCGTCGGGTACGAGGATCGTGTCCCCGGCCGCCGTGCCGTGGCTCGCGGCCACCACGGAGATCTTCGAGCCCGCGCCCGCCGCGAAGACCGGCGGGGTGTTGCCGACGCCGCCGATGTCGACGGCCTTGGCGTTGATGGCCTCCAGGAGGGGCGGGCCGGACGTGAAGGTCGACCAGCGGATCTTGTAGTCGAGGTCGTCGAGTTCTCCGGCCGCGCGCAGCACGGCTTCCGAACCGCCCTTCTGGTCACCGACGTTCAGGGTCAACGACCCCTTGCCGTCGGTGCCGCCGCCCGCGCCGCCGATCGACGTGCCGGCGGACGAGGTGCCCGAGCAGGCGGCGAGCAGCAGGGCCAGGGGGAGCAGCAGGACGGCGGGGGCGGGGCGTGGTCGTCGCATGACGGTTCCGTTCACTTCGATCGGTGCGTGGGGTGGTAACGGGGGAGCGGGTGGGCTTGATGGCTGGGGGTCAGGCGGCGGAGGCTTCGGAGGGTGCCTCGACGCCGAGCCGCTGGAGCAGCTCGGCGCGGAGCTCACCGAAGCGCGGGTCGGAGATGCCCCGCGGCCGCTCCAGGTCGATCTCCCTCTCGTACGCGATGACGCCGCTGTCCATGACGAGCACCCGGTCGGCGAGGAGTACCGCCTCCTCGACGTCATGGGTGACGAGCAGCACCGCGCAGCCGCGCCGCTGCCACAGCTCGTCGACGAGCCGCTGTGCCTTGATGCGGGTGAGTGCGTCGAGCGCGCCGAACGGCTCGTCGAGCAGGAGGAGATCGGGCTCGCGCACCAGGGCGCGGGCCAGCGAGGCGCGCTGGGCCTCACCGCCGGAGAGCGTCTTGGGCCAGGCGGTGGTGCGGTGCTTCAGGCCCACTTCGGCCAGCGCCTGCTCGGCGACGTCCCGGTCGGGCTTGCCCGGCAGTCCCAGCAGCACATTGCGCCACACCCGTTTCCACGGCATCAGCCGCGGCGCCTGGAACGCGACGGCCTTGCGGCGCGGCACGAGCACGGTGCCCTCGATGTCGCGGTCGAGCCCGGCGAGGATGCGCAGCAGCGTCGACTTGCCGCAGCCGCTGCGGCCGAGGAGCGCCACGAACTCGCCCGGACGTACGTCGAGGCGCAGGTCGTCGATGACGGCGCGTCCGTCGAAGGTGCGGGTCAGCCCGTCGACGCGTACGGCCGAGGGCGCCGTGCCCGTGTCGGGGGCCGGGGCCGTGGTCACCGGCCGGTGAACGTCGGTCGCCATTGCAGCAGCAGCCTTTCGAGGGTTCGGACGACGAAGTCGGCGGTCAGGCCGAGGAAGGCGTAGACGACCAGGCAGACGACGATCACGTCGGTGCGCAGGAAGTCCCTGGCCTGGACCATGAGGAAGCCGATGCCGGCATCGGCGTTGACCTGCTCGGCGAAGACGAGGGCGAGCCAGGAGATGCCCAGCGAGTAGCGCAGCCCCGTCATGGCCCCGGGCAGCGCGCCGGGCAGGATGACATGCCGCACGAGCCCCCATCGCGACAGGCCGAGCGACTCCCCGGCCTCGATCAACTGGGCGTCGACGCCCCGGATTCCGGCGTACACGTTCAGATAGAGCGGGAAGGACACGCCGAGCGTGATGATCGCGATCTTGGGGGCCTCGCCGATGCCGAACCAGATGATGAACAGCGGGATGAGCCCGACGAACGGCACGGTGCGGAGCATCTGCACGCTGGCATCCACGAGATCCTCGCCGATGCGGAAGAGGCCCGAGACGAGGGCGAGCGCCGTGCCGACGACGGTCCCGAAGAGCAGCCCGAGGGCGACGCGCTGGAGCGAGACGCCCATGGCGTTCGGCAGGGACCCGTCCCGGATGAGATCACCGCCGACGCGGGCGATGGTCCCGGGCGAGGCGAGCACGTCGCTGGTCAGTGCGCCGGTGGCGGTGAGGATCTGCCAGAGCGCGAGCAGCGCGAGCGGTCCCGAGGTGCGGCGCAGCCAGCGGGGGACGCGTGCGCGGCGGCTGGAGGAGGGGACGAGGGCTTCGAGCTCCGGTCCTGGCGCGGGAGCGAGCGCCGCTTCAGACACTGATTTAGGGGATATGTCGGGTACTGGTGCGGGTGGCGGGGCATGACTGATGGGCACAGGCACTCCACGGGAGGGAGGGGCGGGCGGAGAGAGGTGGAGAAGGGGGGGCGGAGAGGCGTTACCGGCAGGCGGGACGGAGGCGGATCGGCCCGTGGTCCGGGCCAGGCGTGCGATCCGGGCCAGGCGTGCGATCCGGGCCAGGCATGCGGGCCGGGCCAGGCATGTGGACACGCGGGCACGGCACAGGGCGCCTACCGGCCGAAACCGGAGAACAGAAACGCGAAAGCGGGGGAAAGGGCGTCAGCAGCCGCGGCGACACGCGGAGGAGGCCACCCGCAGCAGGTCGATGTGACCGCGCGTGGTGAGCAGGGCTGAACGCAACATGCCGCAGAACGTAGTCACTTCGTCCGCACGCGGTCAATGGCGTCTCGAAAAGCGGACTCGGGGTATCAGCACATGGGAGGCGGAGTGGGGGAGGATGGGGGTATGTCCGATGCGTTCACCACCCGAGTCCTGCGGGTCACCACCGGTTCGGCCGAGACGGTCGTCGACCTCACCTCCGACTGCGAGACCTTCCTGCGCGAAGCGGCAGGCGGCCGCGACGGCCTCCTCAACATCTTCGTTCCGCACGCCACGGCGGGCATCGCCGTCCTGGAGACGGGTGCGGGCAGCGACGACGACCTGCTCGCCGCGCTGCACACCCTGCTCCCCGCGGACGACCGCTGGCAGCACCGCCACGGCAGCCCCGGCCACGGCCGCGACCACGTGCTCCCCGCCCTGGTTCCGCCGCACGCGACGTTGCCGGTCGTCAACGGCAGCCTGGAACTGGGCACGTGGCAGTCGGTGTGCCTGGTCGACACCAACGTCGACAACCCGGACCGGAAGGTGCGACTGAGTTTCCTGGGCTGAAACAGCGCGGGCAGGGTCAGGCGCTTCTCCTCGTGGCCGTATGGGCCAGGTCTTTCAGCGCGGTGGTGGCGCCGGCGTCGAACGGCGCGGTGTCCAGCGCCCGCAGCGCCTGCCGGCGGCGGTCGTCGATCATGCGCTCGACGGTCCGCCGGGCGCCGGTGGCCGTGCAGACGGCACGCACCTCCGCCGCGCCCGTCTCGTCCAGCAGCGGGTCGCCGAGCAGCGTGCGCAGGCGGGCGGCCTGCGCCGGGCGGGCCGCGCGCAGGGCGAGCGCGAGCAGGGTGGTGTTCTTGCCCGAGCGCAGGTCGTCCAGGTGCGACTTGCCCGTGTCCCCGACATCGCCGTACACGCCGAGCAGATCGTCGCGGAGCCGAGACGCCTCGCCGAGCGGGAGGGCGTAGGCACTGAATCCGGCCATCGCCTCGGGCCCGGCTCCCGCGAGCGCCGCACCGATGTGCAGCGGACGCTCGACGGTGTACTTGGCGGTCTTGTAGCGGTTCACCGACATCGTGGCGTCGACATCGTCCGTCAGCTCACCGGCGGCCCGCAGATCGAGGTACTGACCGGCCAGCACCTCGCTGCGCATTTCCACGATCAACGGCAGTACGGCCCGTAATTGCTGTGCGGTGAGATCCGCCGTGTGCAGGAGCTCGTCCGACCAAGTGAAAGCCAGATCGCCGAGGAGCAGGGCGAATTTGTTGCCGGAATGCTCGGCCCGGCCGGGCTCCGCCCTTTCGGCCAATGCCCGGTGCAGGGTGGGCCGCCCGCGCCGGGTGTCGCTCTCGTCCATGAGGTCGTCGTGAATGAGGGCGAACGCGTGGAACATCTCCAGTGCCGCGGCGACGCGCGCCACGCGGTCGCTGTCCCCGTGCCCGCCGGCCGCCTGCCATCCCAGCACGGTCAGCGCCGTGCGGATGCGCTCTCCGTTCGCGAGGAAATCCGCGAAGAGTTCGAGCAGATGGGCCACCCTCGTCCGCTCCGCGATGTGCTTCTTCCCCGCCAGGAAATCATCCAGGATGATGTCGACGGTCTTCCTTTCCGGTATATGGTCCATCCCTGAATTCCCCTGATCGCGGCAGTACGGTCGAGGGGTCCGCGGCGCCTGCCCCGAACCCATTCACCCGGATACTAGGCACACGTCAGCTGTTGCCCACAAGGCTTGCCGGGGACTGCTCGGGACTCAAGTCCCGCGCTAGGAAGGTATGTTAGAAACGGCTTCGGGGGTGCAATTCCAGGATCGTAATTCTGGAGACCGGTATTCCGGTGATGCCTTTCCAGGGGAATGCGTCTCCTTGCGCGGCGAGCCGTCAGGCTCCGGTGCAGTCCGGGCACACGCCCCGATAGATCACCTCGGCCGTCGAGACGCTGAAGCCGTAACGCTCGGAGGACGGCAGGTCGGCCAATGGGTCGCCGATGGGGTGGACGTCCCTGATGGTGCCGCAGCCCGAACACACCAGATGCTGGTGGGGCCGGTGGGCGTTCGGGTCGTACCGCTTGGCACGGCCGTCCGTGGCCACCTCGATCACCTCGCCGAGCGAGACGAGTTCACCGAGGGTGTTGTAGACGGTGGCGCGCGAGATCTCCGGCAGCCGGACGGTCGCCCGCGCGAGCACCTCGTCGGCGGTGAGGTGGACGTGATCACCGTCGAGCACCTCGGCGACCACGCGACGCTGGGCGGTCATCCGCCAACCCCGTCCGCGAAGCCGTTGCAGCAGGTCACTCATGGCCACCAGCCCTCACTGTGCATCGTCCGTACGAATGAATCCGCGTGCGCCTGTCTTTCGTATTGACTTGGAATTAGTCCATCGTAGGATCGGATCCGGCTGACAGCCAAGGGTCAGGGCAACAGCGTGGAACAGCACGTGACTTCACTGGATCGCCTTCCGACCCGCGTGTGCACCTGCTTCACCACCCTCAGCTCTTGAGCACCGCGATCCGCCCCCTCCGGAAGGATTTTCATGACTGAGAACCACGACGCGATCGTCACCGACCCCAAGCCGGAGGAGACGGGCGGCTGCCCGGTCGTACACCGTGCGCCGCACCCGACGCAGGGCGGCGGAAACCAGCAGTGGTGGCCGGAACGCCTCAATCTGAAGATCCTCGCCAAGAACCCCGCCGTGGCCAACCCGCTCGGCGAGGAGTTCGACTACGCCGAGGCGTTCAAGAGCCTCGACCTGCCCGCCGTGAAGCGGGACATCGCCGAAGTGCTGACGACCTCCCAGGACTGGTGGCCCGCCGACTTCGGCAACTACGGCCCGCTCATGATCCGTATGGCGTGGCACAGCGCGGGCACCTACCGCATCAGTGACGGCCGTGGCGGCGCGGGCTCCGGCCAGCAGCGTTTCGCCCCGCTCAACAGCTGGCCGGACAACGCCAGCCTCGACAAGGCCCGCCGTCTGCTGTGGCCGGTCAAGAAGAAGTACGGCCAGGCCCTTTCGTGGGCCGACCTCCTCGTCCTCACCGGCAACGTCGCGCTGGAGTCGATGGGCTTCAAGACCTTCGGCTTCGGCGGCGGCCGCGCCGACGTGTGGGAGCCCGACGAGGACGTCTACTGGGGCCCCGAGACCACCTGGCTCGGCGATGAGCGCTACACGGGCGACCGCGAGCTGGAGAACCCGCTCGGCGCGGTCCAGATGGGCCTCATCTACGTCAACCCCGAAGGCCCGAACGGCACTCCGGACCCCATCGCCGCGGCCCGCGACATCCGCGAGACGTTCCGCCGCATGGCGATGAACGACGAGGAGACGGTCGCCCTGATCGCGGGCGGTCACACCTTCGGCAAGACCCACGGCGCCGGTCCGGCGGACGCGGTCGGCGACGACCCCGAGGCCTCCCCGATCGAGCAGATGGGTCTTGGCTGGAAGAGCTCGCACGGCACCGGCGCGGGTCCGGACGCGATCACCAGTGGCCTTGAGGGCATCTGGACCGACACCCCCACGACGTGGGACAACAGCTTCTTCGAGATCCTCTTCGGCTATGAGTGGGAGCTCTTCAAGAGCCCCTCGGGCGCGTTCCAGTGGCGCCCGAAGGACGGCGCGGGCGCGGGCACCGTCCCCGACGCCTTCGACGCGTCGAAGACGCACGCCCCGACGATGCTGACGACCGACCTGTCGCTCCGCTTCGACCCGGTCTACGAGACGATCTCGCGCCGCTTCAAGGAGGACCCCGACGCGTTCGCGGACGCCTTCGCACGGGCCTGGTACAAGCTGACCCACCGCGACATGGGCCCCGTCGTGCGCTACCTCGGCCCGGAGGTCCCGAGCGAGACGCTGCTGTGGCAGGACCCGCTGCCCGAGGTGACGTACGAGAGCATCGACGCCCAGGACGTCACCGCGCTGAAGGCGCAGATCCTCGCATCGGACCTGTCGGTGTCCCAGCTGGTGTCCACCGCCTGGGCGGCGGCCTCGTCGTTCCGCGGCAGCGACAAGCGCGGCGGCGCCAACGGCGCGCGCATCCGTCTGGAGCCGCAGCGCGGCTGGGAGGTCAACAACCCCGACGAGCTGGCGACGGTCCTGAGCACCCTGGAGGGCATCCAGGAGTCCTTCAACTCGGCCCGCACGGACGGCAAGCAGGTCTCGCTCGCCGACCTGATCGTCCTCGCCGGCAGCGCCGCCGTCGAGCAGGCCGCCAAGGACGCGGGCTTCGACATCGAGGTGCCCTTCGCCCCGGGCCGCGTCGACGCGTCGCAGGAGCAGACCGACGTGGAGTCGTTCGCCGAGATCGAGCCGTCCGCCGACGGGTTCCGCAACTACGTGGGCAAGGCCAACCGCCTCCCGGCGGAGTACCTGCTCGTCGACAAGGCGAACCTGCTGACCCTGAGCGCCCCGGAGATGACCGTCCTCGTGGGCGGCCTGCGCGTCCTGGGCGCGAACCACGGGGGTGCCAAGCACGGCGTCCTGACGACGAGCCCAGGGACGCTGACCAACGACTTCTTCGTCAACCTGCTCGACCTGGGCACGGAGTGGAAGTCGACGTCCGAGGCACAGGACACGTTCGAGGGCCGCGACGCCTCGGGCGCGGTCAAGTGGACCGGCACCCGCGCGGACCTGGTCTTCGGGTCCAACTCCGAACTGCGCGCACTCGCCGAGGTGTACGCGAGCGACGACGCGAAGGAGAAGTTCGTGCACGACTTCGTCGCGGCGTGGGTCAAGGTCATGAACCTGGACCGGTTCGACCTCGTCTGATCCGGACGTCCGGGCCGGCCCCGCACGGGCCGGCCCCGCACATGGCACCAGGTCGTTGAACGCCCTGGTCGATCGCCGGTTCGGACGGGAGCCGCCGGAGCGTCTCCGCCGCCGGTCCGAGCCGCAGTTCGCTCCGGTCGGCCCCGCCGGTCCCGGTCGTGAGGTCCGTGGCGACGCCCGTCCCCGGCTACGCCACGCTCTGTCTCGCCCTCGGTTCCCCGGACAGCCGGGTCATCACCTGTGACATCTCCGACCAGGGGGCGGCCATGGCCGAGCAGGCGTGGAAGGACGCCGGGGCGAGCAGCCGCCAGAGCCTCGGCCGGCGGGACCGCGCCAGTGGGAGGCCGTGAGTATTCGGTGTCGTGACGGTCGGCCGGCGTGCAGACTCGTCGCATGGTGGACATGTGGGCGTTCCGGGACGCGGTGAGTCGGTGGGCGGCCGGTGGGCCCGATGGGCCGGCGGCTGAGCTGGCCGGGCAACTGGGGCTGCGGACAGCGGTGTTGCTGGAGGGGCCGAGCGACCTCGCGGCCGTCGAGACGCTGGCCGCGCGGCGTGGCCGGGACCTGGCCGCCGAGGGCGTGTGCGTCGTGGCGATGGGCGGGGCGATGAGCGTCGGACGCTACGCCGGTCTGCTCGGGCCGCCCGGCCTCGGTCTGCGCCTGACCGGGCTGTGCGACGTGCGGGAGCGCGGCTTCTACGACCGGGGTCTGGAGCGGGCACGCGCTTCGCGACAGGGCGTTTTCGTGTGTGCGGCCGACCTGGAGGACGAGCTCATCCGCGCGCTGGGCACGGCGAGGGTCGAGGAGATCGTCCGGGCGGAGGGCGACCTGCGCGCCTGGCAGACCCTGCGGCGCCAGCCCGCCCATGAGGGCCGCCCGCGGGACCAGCAGCTGCGGCGCTTTCTGGGCACGAAGAAGGGGCGCAAGATCCGTTACGGGCAGCTGCTCGTGGAGGCGCTGGACACCGGTCAGGTGCCGGCACCGCTCGACGATCTCCTCGCGAGCGTGTGACCTGCGCGGGCGCGCCCACAGCCGGGGTGGGGAGCGGTTTTCCGAGCGGAACGGGCGCCGTGTACGGTGGCTTCCGGCCCATAAGGCGAGCTTATGGGGTCATAAAGCAGACCCGCCTACTTACTTAGGCTTGCCTTAGCTTAGGCTTTCCCTCGAGTCACTCCATCACCGCTCGAAGGGAACCTCAACATGCCTCGCCCTCTGCGGGTAGCCATTGTCGGAGCCGGCCCCGCCGGAATCTACGCTGCCGACGCGCTGCTCAAATCCGCAGTGGCGGTCGAGCCGGGTGTGTCGATCGACCTCTTCGAGCGGATGCCGGCCCCCTTCGGTCTGATCCGCTACGGCGTCGCCCCCGACCACCCGCGCATCAAGGGCATCATCACGGCCCTCCACCAGGTGCTCGACAAGCCCCAGATCCGCCTCTTCGGCAACGTCGACTACCCGCGCGACATCAGCCTGGACGACCTGCGCACCTTCTACGACGCGGTGATCTTCTCCACCGGTGCGACGGCCGACCGCGCGCTCGACATACCCGGCATCGACCTCGAAGGATCGTACGGCGCCGCGGACTTCGTCTCCTGGTACGACGGCCACCCGGACGTGCCGCGGACGTGGCCGCTGGAGGCGGAGAAGGTCGCCGTCCTCGGCGTCGGCAACGTCGCGCTCGACGTGGCCCGCATCCTCGCCAAGACCGCCGAGGAACTCCTGCCCACCGAGATCCCCGCGAACGTCCACGAAGGTCTCCAGGCCAACAAGGCCCTGGAAGTCCACGTCTTCGGCCGCCGCGGCCCCGCGCAGGCGAAGTTCAGCCCGATGGAGCTGCGGGAGCTTGACCACTCCCCGAACATCGAGGTCATCGTCGACCCCGAGGACATCGACTACGACGACGGCTCGATCGCGACCCGACGCGGCAACAAGCAGGCCGACATGGTCGCCAAGACCCTGGAGAACTGGGCCATCCGCGACGTCGGCGACCGCCCGCACAAGCTGTTCCTGCACTTCTTCGAGTCGCCGGTCGAGATCCTCGGCGAGGACGGCAAGGTCGTCGGCCTGCGCACCGAGCGCACCGCCCTCGACGGCACCGGCAACGTCAAGGGCACCGGCGAGTTCAAGGACTGGGACCTCGGCGCGGTCTACCGCGCCGTCGGCTACCTCTCCGACGAACTGCCCAAGCTGCCCTGGGACATCGCCACCGGCACGGTTCCGGACGTGGCGGGCCGCGTGATCGAGGAGTCCGGCGACCACCTGCAGTCGACGTACGTCACCGGCTGGATCCGACGCGGTCCCGTCGGCCTCATCGGCCACACCAAGGGCGACGCCAACGAGACGGTCGCGAGCCTCCTCGACGACCGCGAGAACGGCCGGCTGCACACGCCCGCCTCGCCCGAGCCCGAGGCCGTCGACGCCTTCCTCGGCGAGCGGAACGTCCGCTTCACCACGTGGGACGGCTGGTACCGCCTCGACGCGGCGGAGAAGGCGCTGGGCGAGCCGCATGGCCGCGAGCGCGTGAAGATCGTCGAGCGTGAGGACATGCTCAAGGCGAGCGGCGCGTAAGGCCCCCCGCCCGGTCGTCAGCCGAGGTGCCCGACGGCGCCGAGGCTGACGACCTGCCGGTTGTGGAAGAAGTCGTCCTCCCGCAGCTCGGTGATGCTGCCGGAGGGCGCCCGGAAACTGACCGAGCCCAGCGACGCGTACGGCATCCTGATCCAGGCCGTCACGACGAATGTCAGGGCGAAGCCGTGCGTCACGACGACCTGGTGGGTGCGCGGACGCTCCAGGATGTCGTCCATGGCGGCGTGGACGCGCCGCGCACACTCCCCTCTGGTCTCGGCGCCCCGCACACCCTCGTGATGCCCCATCCGGTCACCATCGGCCGGCGGCGGGACGAAGCGCCGGTCCAGCCACTCCTGCGGGCGGCCCTCCGCCTCGCCGTAGGACTTCTCCCGCAGCCTGCGGTCGAGTACCGGCGCCACGCCGAAAAGGCCGGCGATCTCCTCCGCCGTCTGCCGGGCCCGTCGCAGATCCGACGAGATCACCTCCACCTCCGCGCCCCGCGGGATCTGCGCCCGCAGCGTCCGGGCGATGGCGGCCGCCGCGAGCCTGCCCGTCGGTGTGAGGTGCGAGTCGTGCCACCCGCCGACCACCTTCTCGATGTGGTGCGTCGCCTCCGGGTGGGCGATGACGTACAAGCTCCGCATCCGAGCCCGCCTTTCCGGTCGTGCCGTCGTCCTGCCGTGTCCTGTGATGATGCCGCGTGCCGGACCTGGCCTGATCCACCACGTGCGCGGACGAGTTGAGGTCCCGCCGACGTAGCATGACCATGCGGTCGGCGAGCCGGACGGGGAGCGGGGGCGGTACGGGGCAGGGACCCATGGAGCTGGGCGTGGACACGGACATGTACTACCGCTTGCTGGGGCCGGTCGAGGCGTGGCGTGCGGGCCGACGCCTCGCTCTCGGCGGGCCCAAGCCCCGGGCGCTGCTCGCGGCGCTGCTCCTGGAGCCGGGACGTGTCGTATCCGCCGAGGCCCTGATCGACGTGATCTGGGGTGACCGTCCACCGGACACCGCACGGTCCCTCATCCAGTCGTACGTCTCCGCGCTGCGCCGCGCGCTCTCCACCGACGTGATCGAGACACAGCCGCCGGGCTATCTGATCCACGCGGACGCCGAGGTCGTCGACCGCGTCGCGTTCGAGCGGCTCACGGCCCGGGGCCGGCGGGCGGCCGCCGCGGGCGACCACGCCGAGGCGGCGCGGCTGTTCAGCGACGCCCTCGCGCTGTGGCGCGGCCCCGCGCTCGGCGGGATCGGCGGGACACTGCGTGCCATGGCCGACCAGCTGGAGGAGGCCCGGCAGGCCGCCCTGGAGGAGCGGATCGCCGCCGACCTCGCCCAGGCGGGCCGCGAGATGCAGCTGGTCGGCGAACTCACCGCGCTGGTCGCCACGCACCCCACCCGCGAACGGCCGCGCGCCCAGCTGATGCTCGCCCTCTACCGGCTGGGCAGGCAGGCCGACGCGCTCGCCGTGTACGCGGAAGGACGCGACGTACTCGCCGAGGAGCTGGGGCTCGACCCTGGGCCCGGCCTGCGGTTCATGCACGAGGCCATCCTGCGGGCGGACGCCTCGCTGATCCCGGCCCGGAGCGAGGCGGCAACCTCGCGGGCCGCGGCGCCGGACGCGCGGAGCATCCCCGACCTCGAAAGCGCCGACCCCGGCGCCGGCAAGGGTGACGACGACAGCGACAGTGGCCCGGCGGCGACCCGGCCTCCGCCCGCACCCGCCCTCCTGCCGCCCGCCATCGGCGACTTCA
Organism: Streptomyces sp. NPDC093510; assembly: GCF_040683555.1. Classification (NCBI taxonomy): domain Bacteria; kingdom Bacillati; phylum Actinomycetota; class Actinomycetes; order Kitasatosporales; family Streptomycetaceae; genus Streptomyces; species Streptomyces sp. NPDC093510. Next base: position 47,317 of record NZ_JBFBEE010000025.1, on the reverse strand, counting down.
CCGGACGCGAGACGCAGCTCAGCGAGGTCAGGGCCGCCCTGACGGGACCAGGGCCCCGGCAGGCCGTGCCTGTCGTCGTCATCTCAGGACCTGGCGGCATCGGCAAGTCCGTCCTCGGCGTCACGGCCGCTCACCGGGCCGCCGACGCGTACCCCGACGGACAGCTCTACGCCGAACTGCGGGGCGCCACCGACCCCGTGGCGCCCGGCGAAGTGCTCGGCCGCCTGCTGCGCGCCCTGGGGACCGACCCTCCGGAAGGGGACGCCGAACGCAGGGACCTCTTCCGCAGCCTCGTCGCGGGACGCCGCGTCCTGCTCGTCCTCGACGACGCGGGCAGCGAGGCCCAGGTGCGGCCCCTGCTCCCGGGAAGCGCCACCTGCGGCGTGCTGATCACCGCCCGCGCCCGCCTCGGCGCGCTGCCCTGCACCCACCGCACCGACCTCGACGTGCTCGACTCGGAGCCGGGGACCGACCTGCTGGCCAAGGTCGCGGGCGAACGACGCGTACGCGAGGAGCCCGCGGCCGCCCGCCGCATCGTCGAGCTGTGCGGCGGGCTCCCACTGGCGCTGCGGATCGCCGGTGCCCGCCTCGCGACCCGCAGCCACTGGTCGGCGCGCACACTCGCCGACCGGCTCGCCGACGAACGCCACCGCCTGGACGAACTCTCCGTCGGAGACCTGGAGGTCCGGGCGGGCCTCGGCCTGAGCTACCGGGCCCTGGACGCCCCGGCGCGGACCGCGCTGCGCCGCCTCGGCCTGCTCGCCGCGCCCGACGTGGCGTCCTGGGTGGTCGCCGCGCTGCTCGACGCGCCGGAGGCCGACGCGGACCGCGTCGTGGAGCAGCTCATCGACGCCCAGCTGCTGCACTGCACCCTCGTGGACCGCGCCGGACAGCCCCGCTACCGGCCGCACGACCTGGTGCGCGTGTACGCGGCCGAACGCGCCGAGGCCGAGGACACCCCCGCCGAACGCTCCGCCGCCGTCGGCCGGGCACTCGGCGCGGGGCTCTGGCTCACCGGACGCGTCGCGTCCGCCACCCCGTCCGGCGCGGTCGAACTGCACCGAGGCTTCCTGGACTCGGGCGGGCCCGTCAGCGCGGCGGCCGGCGCCCTGCGGGAAGTCGTGCGGCCCGTCGGCCCCGAGGCCACCCGGCGTGCGCTGGCCGATCCCGCGGCCTGGTTCGAGGCCGAGGCAGACGCGTTCGCCGCCGCCGTGGAACGGGCCGCCGCCTACGACCTGCACACCCTGGCGTGCGAGGCCGCGGCCGCCCTGTGCTCGTCCGCGTACGCCGTCGGCAACCGCTTCGAGGCCTGGTGGCGCAGCCACGACGCCGCGCTGGCCGCGGCCCGGCGCGCCGAGGACCGCTCCGGAGAGGCCCTGTTGCTCATCGGCCTCGGTCAACTCCGCTACGAACAGGACAGGTTCGCCGAGTCGCAGGAGTACTTCCGGCAGGCGGCCGGGCTCTGCGCCGACCTCGGGGACGCGCGCGGCCGGGCCGCGGCCCTCGCCGGGCTCGGCAGCGCCCTGCGCGAGGCGGGGCGGCTGCGGGCCGCGCTGGACGTCCTCGGCCAGGCCGTCGACGGCTTCCGTGAGCTCCGCGACGACCCGGGCCTCGGCCTCTCCTGCCGCTTCGCGGGCACGGTCCACCTCGAACTCGGTGAACACGAGGCGGCGTTCACCCTCCTGGACGATTCGCTGCGGGCCTACCGGAGGCTCGGCAGCCGTCGCGGCGAGGCGCTCACGCTGCGCTCGCTGAGCCTCGTGCACCGCGCGCTCGGCGAGTACGCCGAGGCCGAGCGGCTCGCCGACCGGGCGGTGAGCCTCCTCACCGCCATCGGGGACCCGCTGATGTCGGCCTATGCGGTGCAGGCCAGGGCCAAATGCCGGATGCGGCTGGGGCGTTCGGCCGAGGCGGCCGTCGAGCTGCGGGGCGTCCTGGACACCTGCCGGGCCCATCGCGACCGCTTCGGCGAGGCACTCGCCCTGCGCAGCCTCGGCGAGTGCGAGCTCGCCGAAGGCCACGTCGACGCCGCCGGACAACTGCTCACCCGGGCTGCCGGGCTCTGGGACGCCCTGGACCTGCCGCTGGCCCGCGCCCGCACCCTGCGCGATCTCGCCGCGGCGCGGGAGGCCGCGGGCGCGCGGACCGAGGCGCTCGCGCTGCGCGCGGAGGCACGGGACGTCTTCACGGCGTACGAGGCCCGCGAGCGGAACGAACCCGGCCTCTGAACCAGCAGCACCACCAGACCACTTGGCGCGGATTTGCAGAGAACTTGCAGCGGGGTGCGTCAGGCTCTACGTGTCGGCGGCGCAGCAAGGCCGACAGCAACGGGGGAACCAACGGGGGACTATCGGGGGAAAGGCCACTGTTGCGCGCACGGCCCGTACGACCGAGGAAGTCGGTCGTACGGGCCGTGCGGCGCGCGGGGCCACTGCGAGGCCGGGGGACTCCGGGGGCGGGCGACGGCCCGTCCCCGGAGCTGTACCCACGACCCCCGCGCCGAGCAATCCCACCACGAGGACTTCCGGGCGCCGGGGAACGCCGCCGCCGGGAAGACTCCCGTAACAGAGGGGGCCGAGCATGCCGCCGATCATCCTCATGAGCGATCCCCGCGTCACCGACATGCCGGTCCACGACTGCGGAGAAGCCCTCGTCGACCTGCGCCACCTGCCCTTCGTGGACGTCGACGACCGTCTCGCGGACCCCGCGGGTGCCTACGCCCAGCTGCGCGAGGGCGTCACCTGGCGGCTCGCCCGCGCCGCCCGGCTGCTGCCCGAAGGGCTGCGCCTGCTGATCACCGAGGGATACCGGCCGATCGATCTGCAGGTGCAGTACTTCGAGGAGTACGCCGCCGAACTCAGACGGGCCCACCCCGACTGGCCGGACGACCACCTCCACCGTCAGGCGAGCCGGTCCCTGTCGCCGCCCGAGGTGGCCCCGCACGTGGCGGGCGCCGCCGTCGACATCACCCTGTGCACCACGAGCGGCACCGAACTCGATCTGGGCACACCGGTGAACGCCGGACCCGAGGAGAGCGACGGCGCCTGCTACACGGACACCGACCGCATCTCGGCCACGGCCCGCCGCAACCGCCGCACCCTCGTCGCTGCCCTGGCCACGGCGGGCCTCGTGAACTACCCCACGGAGTGGTGGCACTGGTCCTACGGCGACCGCTACTGGGCCCTCGCGACCAGTGCCACGAGGGCCCACTACGGAGCGGTGACCTTCCGGACCGGCTAACCCAGCGGCACGTCGAGGCGGGCGCGGCGGTGGCTGAACGTGGCGATGGAGTGCGGGCCGTGGTAGCTGCCCAGACCGCTCTCGCCGACGCCGCCGAAGGGCAGGTCGGACACGCGCAGATGCGCCATCGGCAGACCGAAGCCGAGCCCGCCGGACGAGGTCTCGGCCGCGAGGCGGCGCCGCGTCGTCTCGTTCTCCGTGAAGCCGTACAGGGCGAGCGGCTTGTCGCGGTCGTTGATGAAGGCGATGGCCTCGTCCAGGCCCTCGACCTCAACGATCGGCAGGACCGGGCCGAAGATCTCCTCCCGCATGACGGGGTCGTCCGCCGTCACTCCGGTCAGGACGGTCGGCGCGATGTAGACGTCGTCCCGGTCGGTCCGCCCGCCGAACGCCGTCGTACCGGAGCCGAGCAGGGCGGACACGCGGTCGAAGTGCCGCTGGTTCACCATGCGTCCGTACGCCGGGGAGGACTGCGGGTCGGCGCCGAAGAGACGCTCGACGGCCTCGGCGAGCGCGACTTCGAGGGAGCGCGCGGTGGCCGGGTCGGTCAGGACGTAGTCCGGTGCCACACAGGTCTGCCCGGCATTGCGGAACTTGGCGTCGGCGAGGCGCGCGGCCACCACCGCGACGTCCGCGTCGCGGTCGACGAACACCGGTGACTTGCCGCCCAGTTCGAGGGTGACCGGGGTGAGGTGCTCGGCGGCGGCGCGCATCACGATGCGGCCGACCGTGCCGTTGCCGGTGTAGAAGATGTGGTCGAAGCGCTGGGCGAGCAGCGCGGTGGTCTCCGGCACGCCGCCCTCGACGACTGCGACCGCCTCCGGGTCCAGGTAGCGGGGTACGAGGTCGGCCATCAACGCCGATGTGGCGGGGGCGAGTTCGCTCGGCTTGAGGAGGACGGTGTTGCCCGCGGCGAGGGCACCCGCGACCGGTACCAGGGACAGCTGCACCGGGTAGTTCCAGGGCGCGATGACCAGCACGGTGCCCAGCGGCTCGTACTGCGTGCCGGCCGTGGAACCTTCGGGGAGCCCGGCGAGTGACGCCTGGTCGAGCCGCTGCGGCGCCAGCCACTCGGTGAGGTGCGCCAGCGTGTGGTCGATCTCGTGGACGGGCAGGTCGACCTCGGCGCCGTACGCCTCGGGGCGGGGCTTGCGCAGGTCGCTGTGGAGCGCGTCCGCGATCGCCTCACGGTTCTCGGTGAACAGCGCGCGCAGCCGGGTGAGCTGCTCCTGTCGCCAGGCGAGCGGCCGGGTGCGGCCGGTGGCGAAGGTGGCGCGCAGCCGGGCGACCAGGTCCGCGGCCCGTTCGGTCAGGGCGGCGTCGGTGGGGGTGGTGTCGGTGGTCACAGCGGTGGTGGTCATGGGGGTCCTCAAAGGGTGGTGCTGTACAGAGTTTCCGGTGGGGCGGGGGGTGTGCCGAGCAGGCCGGCCGCGAGGGCGCCGGTGGCCTGCGGCAGCAGGTCCCGGGCGTCGGGCGCGGACTCCAGGCCGACGACCAGGGCGATGCAGATGTCGGCGGCCCGCGCGGGCCCGACCCCCGCCACCGTGCCCGCCTCGGCGAACAGTCCGGTCAGCAGGGAGCGCAGGTCCGCGGTGAACGAGGTGCAGATGTCGCCGAACAGGCGGGTCTTCTCGTCGGTCAGCTCAGCGGCGTGCGGGGAGTCACCGGCGAGCTGGAGCACCAGGTCGAGCTTGGCGGCCAGGACGCCGTGCAGCCGGTCCGCGTACGGGGCATCGGCGGTGGCGGCCTCATGGGCCCGCAGGAGCGCCTGTTCGTGGAGGCGTCCCGCGAGCCTGACGAAGGCGTCGTCCTTGCCGCGGACGTACTGGTAGACGGCCGACCGGGACACGCCCATGGCGGTGGCGATGTCGTCCATCGTGGTGCGTCGTACGCCGTACCGCTTCAGGCAGTCGTAGGCGGCGTCGAGGACCTCTTCGAGCCGGTCGGTGCCCATGGTTCAGGCCAGCTTCTTGAGCAGCTCGTCGGCGAGCGGGGCGGAGGACGCCGGGTTCTGGCCGGTGACCAGGTTGCGGTCGACGACCACGTGCGGGGCCCAGGGCTCGCCCTCCTGGAAGTCGGCGCCGCCCTGGACGAGACGGTCCTGGAGCAGCCACTCGGCGCGGTCGGCGAGGCCGGCCTGGGTCTCCTCGGCGTTGGTGAAGCCGGTGAGGCGGTAGCCCGCGAAGGAGGGGGTGCCGTCGGCGGACACGGCCGCCAGGAGTGCGGCCGGGGCGTGGCACACGATGCCGAGCGGCTTGCCCGTCTCCAGGGCGAGGGTGAGCAGGCGGCCGGACCCGGCGTCGACGGCGAGGTCCTCCATGGGGCCGTGACCGCCGGGGTAGAAGACGGCGGCGTAGTCGTCGAGCCGCACGTCCGCCAGCTCGATGGGGTGCAGGAGCTCGGTGAAGGCGGCGAGCGAGGCGGCGACCTTGTCGGCACCTTCCCGGCCGCCGTTGACCTCGGGGGCGAGGGAGCCGCGGTCGACGGTGGGGACGACGCCGCCCGGGGTGGCGACGACGACCTCGTGACCCGCGGCCTTGAACGCCTCGTACGGCGCGACGGCCTCCTCGGCCCAGAAGCCGGTCGGATGGCGGGTGTCGTCGGCCAGCGTCCAGTGATCGACGCCGGTGACTACGAACAGGATCTTCGACATGCGGTGCCTTCCGATGGACGGGCTGACGTTCTGGACTCAGACCGTCAGCGCGGTGATGTCTCCGACGGTAAATCGTCCGGGCATAGGTATCCAATGAGGAAACCGATGGGAGGTATCAGGAAACCGATGTCATGCGGCGACGGTCGGAGGCGAAGGCCGGACGGGCGGAAATTCGCTGTTCCGGCTGATCGACTCGGTGAACACTGTGCGCATGGATCTCACAGCGTCCCAGGTGTCGTCAGCAGTGTCCGAGGCGGCGCGGGAACGCGCCCTTCGCCACGTCGCGGAGCTGGCGGCGGGCCCGCCGGTGGACCCGATGCTGCGGGTGACGCTCAACTTCCATCCGGACCGCCTGGTGCACGGCAAGCCGATCCTGGACGCCATGGCCGAGGACGGTGTCTACCGCTCGCAGTTCGTCACGGGAACCAGCAACGGTGGACTGACCGCACATCCCGGCGGCGACCGGTGGCGCTGGGAGAGCCGGATCTTCGACGGGGCGTACGACGAAGCACCTGCCCAGGAGCGGCCGGTCTATGGGGCGCTGAACTTCCGCCGCGATCCGGTCGGTGGAGCCCCGCGGTTCGGCTCCGCCCACTTCCGGCTCGCATGGGACTCATCGAGCTGGCCCTCGCCGAACGCCAGGACGCACTCGACGACTACATAGAGGCGCAGGTGCACGGACCGGTGCGGCCCCGGCACCATGTGGAGGCGCTGGTTCTGGACCCCTCCTACCGAGGCACGGATGTCGAAGCGGCGGCGCTGCGTCTCGGCTGCCCCGTGGAGTGGCACCCCGGGTTCCGGCTCCCGGTCGAGGAGCTGCGCCGTCATCCCGGCTACCGCGGTCAGGCGTACGTCGACCTGGGCGCGCGGATCGCGGTCGACGGCGTACTCGACCCCCGAATCGTCGGGGACGCGTCACGTGCAGGGCGGCACGACCCCCAGGCGGTCAAGAAGGTGTGGCACTGCCTGGCGCGTTTCGGCCGGGCGCACCGGCTCGCAGACCGTCCATGACGAGGTCCATGAGGCGGCCGGCCCGTGACTCCCAGTCGCTGTGCGGGTCGATGTGCCAGAGGCCGGCGATGGCGAGCAGGAAGTCGTCGGGGGTGACCCCCGGCCGGATGGTGCCCGCTTCCTCGTTCGCCCTCAGCAGGAGCGTGACGGCCTCGGTCAGCGGGCCAGGACCCACCCCGGCCAGGCTGCCGAGCGCGCTCGTGGCCTTGCGTATCGCATCGGCGAGGCCCGCCTTGGCCATCGCGTACCGCACGAGGCGGTCCATCCACTCCCGCAGGGCCCGGTCCGGGGCGCGGGTCTCCAGCAGCTGACAGGCCGCGTCGGAGACCTGCTGGACCTCGTAGCGGTACACCTCGAGGACGAGCGACTCGCGGTTGGGGAAGTTGCGGTAGAACGTGCCCTGTCCGACGCCCGCCTTCTTCGCGATCACGCTGAGCGGCGCGTCGCTCGCGAGCGTCAGCTCCGCCAGGGCGACTTCGAGGATCCGCTCGCGGTTGCGCTGCGCGTCCGAGCGCAGGGGCGCGTCCTTGTGCCGGCCCATTCGCCCTCCTCCCGCGCATCAGGGTCCAGTTGAGCCTTGCTTAGCGGACAACTGTCCGCTAAGTTCGACGATTAACGGACGGCTGTCCGCTTAGGGTCACCATAGCGGCAGTCCAGACCGCTGGGGACCCCCCGCTGTCGGAGCGGCAGGCTCTTCCTCCCTGTACAGCGCCATTTTCTCCCGTACTTTCCCGCCGGGACCGCCTCGTTCGACGCGATTCGCGAAAGAAGGCTGCTCATGGCTCCATCGACGTCCAGTGCCCTCACCCTGAACATCAACGGCGAGAAGCACACACTGACCGTCGACCACCGCACGACGCTGCTCGACGCGCTGCGCGAGCGACTCGACATGACAGGCACCAAGAAGGGCTGCGACCAAGGCCAGTGCGGGGCCTGCACCGTACTGATCGACGGCCGCCGTGCCGTCTCCTGTCTGCAGCTCGCGGTCGCCGCCGAAGGGCGTGAGATCACGACCATCGAAGGCGTCGCGGACGGCGACCGGCTGCACCCCGTGCAGCAGGCCTTCCTCGACCTCGACGGCTACCAGTGCGGTTACTGCACCCCGGGGCAGATATGTTCCGCGCTCGGTGTGCTGGAGGAGCACGCGGCGGGGTGGCCGAGCGCCGCCACCACCGACGTGCGCCCGGAGGCCGGCGTGCCCGAGCTCACCGCCGAGGAGATCCGCGAGCGGATGAGCGGCAACCTCTGCCGCTGCGGCGCGTACGTGTCGATCGTGCAGGCCGTCGCCAAGGCGGCCCGCGCAGAGGAAGGTGCCGCATGAGGGACTTCGGCTATCAGCGCGTGTACGACGTGCCCGGCGCGGTCGCCGTGCTCGGCACCGACCCCGACGCCCGCTACCTCGGTGGCGGCACCAACCTCGTGGATCTGATGAAGACCGGCGTGGAGCGGCCCGCGCTCCTCGTCGACGTACGCGAACTGCCCCTGGACCGGATCGAGACCACCGAGGACGGCGGGCTGCGCATCGGCGCGACCGTCACCAACAGCGACCTCGCCGCCCACCCCGACGTGCGCCGCCGCTACCCGGCGCTGGCACAGGCCGTCCTCGCGGGCGCATCCGGCCAGCTCCGCAACATGGCGACGGTCGGCGGGAACCTCCTGCAGCGCACCCGCTGCGGCTACTTCACCGACCTGACCAAGCCCTGCAACAAACGCGAGCCGGGTACCGGCTGCTCCGCCATCGAGGGCGTGCACCACAACCACGCGATCCTCGGCGCCACCGAGCACTGCGTGGCCGTGCACCCGTCCGACATGGGCGTGGCGCTCGCCGCCTTCGACGCCGTCGTCCACTACGAATCGGCCGACGGGCCGGGCGAGTCGCCGTTCGCCGAGTTCTATCTGCCCGTGGGCGACACCCCGCACCTGGAGACCGCGCTGCCGTCCGGCGCGCTGATCACCGGCGTGACCCTGCCGCCCGCCCCGGTCGCGGCCGTCTCCCGCTACCGCAAGGTGCGCGAGCGCGCCTCCTACGCGTTCGCCATCGGCTCCATCGCCGCGGCCCTCGACGTACGGGACGGTGTCGTACGGGACGTGCGCATCGGCATCGGCGCGGTCGCGTCCCGGCCGTGGCGGGCCAGGGCGGCCGAGCGGCTGCTGACCGGCGGCCCCGCCACCGCCGAGGCCTTCGCCGCCGCGGCCGACGCCGAACTCGCCGCCGCCCGCGCGCTGCCCCACAACGGCTACAAGGTGACGCTGACACGCAACCTCGTCGTGGCCCAGCTGACCGAACTCACCGAGGAGGCGACGCGATGACGACGACCACGACGACCACGACGACTGCGGCGACCACAGCCGCGACCGGCGCCGTCGGTACCGCGCACACCCGCGTCGAGGGCCGCGACAAGGTCACCGGCGCGGCCCGCTACGCAGGAGAGATCCCCTTCGCCGACCTCGCCCACGGCTGGATGGCGCTGTCCACGATCGCCCGCGGCCGCATCCGTTCGATCGACACCGCGCCCGTCCTCGCGATGCCCGGCGTCCTCACCGTGCTGCACCACGGGAACGCGCCGCGTGTCGACGCGGACTACGTGGGCATGCTCGGCAGGCCCGACCCGATCGTCGAGGCCTTCCAGCACGACCGGGTGCCCTTCATGGGATGGCCGGTCGCGCTGGTCGTCGCCGAGACGCCCGAGCAGGCCAGAGAGGCCGCCGAGGCGCTGGTGGTCCACTACGACCGGGAGCCGCACGACGTCGAGTTCACCGCCGGACGCCCGGGCACGTACACGCCGGACGTCGACGGGATGCGCACGGAGAAGGGCGACCTGGAGTCCCGGCTCGCCGCCTCCGCCCACGTCGTGGACGCCGAGTACAGCACGCCCGAAGAGCACCACAGCTCGATGGAGCCGCACGCCGCCACCGCCCGCTGGGACAACGGCCGCCTGGAGCTCGTCGACTCCAACCAGGGCAGCACCTGGGTCGCGGACGAGCTGACGAAGCTGTTCTCCCTCGACCCGGCCTCGGTGCGGGTGCGGTCCGAGCACGTCGGCGGTGCCTTCGGGTCCAAGGGGCTGCGGGTCCACCAGGTCTTCGCCGTGATGGCGGCGACCACCCTCGACCGGCCCGTCCGGGTCGTCATGACGCGCCGCCAGATGTTCTCGCTCGTCGGCTACCGCAGCCCGACCACACAACGCGTCCGGCTCGGCGCCGAACCGGACGGCCGGCTGCTCGCCTTCGACCACCAGGGACAGAGCCTGTCGTCGACCGTCCATGAGTTCGTCGAGCCGAGCGCCGGGTTCGGGCGTCCGATGTACGCCGCCGACGCGCACCACACCGTCAACCGCGTCGTCCGCCTCGACGTGCCGACACCGACCTGGGTGCGGGCCCCTGGCGAGGCGCCCGGCTCCTTCGCGGTGGAGTCGGCACTCGACGAACTCGCGGAGAAGCTCGGCATGGACCCCATCGCCCTGCGGGCCCGCAACGAACCGGACGTCGGCCCCGTCTCCGGCCTGCCCTTCAGCAGCCGCAACCTGCTGGCCTGCTTCGACGAGGGCGCCCGCAGGTTCGGCTGGGCGGACCGCGATCCGCGTCCCGGCGTGCGCCGCGAAGGGCGCTGGCTGCTCGGCACCGGCACGGCCGCCGCCGCTTTCCCCGTGCTCGTCGCACCGAGCACGGCGGGTGTGACGGCGGAGGCCGACGGGACCTTCACCGTGCGCATCACCGCGTCGGACATCGGCACCGGCGCGCGGACCGCGCTCACGCTGATCGCCGCGGACGCCCTGGAGGTCACACCCGACCGGGTCCGCGTCCACATCGGCGACAGCGACTTCGGGCCCGCGATGATCGCGGGTGGCTCCATGGGCACCCGGTCCTGGGGCTGGGCGATCACGCTCGCGGCGCGCGAGCTGCGGGAGAAGCTGGTCCCCGGCGGCACCATTCCGCCGGAGGGCATCACCGCACGGTCGGACACGAGTGAGGCCATCGGCGCACTCACACAGAAGGAACGGCACGCCTTCGGCGCGCAGTTCGCCGAAGTCGCCGTGGACGTCACCACCGGCGAGGTGCGCGTGCGGCGGATGCTCGGCATCTTCGCCGCGGGCCGGATCGTCAACCCCCTCACCGCACGCAGCCAGCTGATCGGCGGCATGACCTGGGGCCTGTCCATGGCGCTGCACGAGGAGGCGGTCCGGGACACGGTGTCGGGCGGCCTCGTGGGCCCCGACCTCGCGGGCTATCACGTCGCCACGCACGCCGACGTGCCGGACATCGAGGCGGACTGGGTGGCCGACCCCGACGCGGACGACCCGGTGGGCATCAAGGGCGTCGGTGAGATCGGGATCGTGGGCGCCGCGGCGGCGGTCGCCAACGCGGTCCGGCACGCGACGGGCGTCCGCCACCGGTCCCTCCCGATCCGCCCCGACCGCGTCCTGTCGGCAGGGACCGCGCTCCGTGCTTGACATCGCCGACGACCTGAACCGATGGGCCGCGGAGGGCCGGGACTTCGCCGTCGCCACCGTCGTGAGCGTCGGCGGCAGCGCACCGCGCGGTCCCGGCGCCGCGATGGCCGTCGACGGCGGGGAAACCGTCATCGGCTCGGTCTCCGGCGGCTGCGTGGAGGCGGCGGTCTACGACCTGTGCGTCCAGGCCCTCCAGGACGGCGAAGCCGTCGTCGAGCGGTTCGGCTACAGCGACGAGGACGCCTTCGCGGTCGGGCTGACCTGCGGCGGGATCATCGAGGTCCTCGTCACCCCGGTGGCCGTGGACGCGCCGGACAGGGCGGTTTTCGCCGCCGCCCTGTCCGCCGCCGCCCGCGGCGAGGCGGTGGCCCTGGCCCGCGTGTACAAGGGCCCGGCCGAACTCCTCGGCAGACCGCTCCTGGTGACCCCGAAGGGCGAGGAGGAGAAGGAGAATACGTACGAAGGAACCCTCGGCGGGCACCCGGAGCTGGACCGCACGGCGGCGGGGGAGAGCCGAGCCCTGCTCGCGGCCGGCCGCACCGGCGAGTTCGTCGTCTCCGAGAGCGGGACGCGCTGCGGCAGCGCCGTGACGGTCCTCGTGGAGTCGAGCCAGCCACCGCCCCGCATGATCGTCTTCGGGGCCGTGGACTTCGCGGCGGCCCTGGTCCGCGCGGGAAAGTTCCTCGGCTACCACGTGACGGTCTGCGACGCCCGCCCCGTCTTCGCCACCCGGGCCCGCTTCCCGGAGGCCGACGACATCGTGGTCGAGTGGCCGCACCGCTACCTCCGGAGCACCGTCACCGACGGCCGCACCGTCCTGTGCGTGCTCACCCACGACGCCAAGTTCGACGTGCCGCTCCTCGCGGCGGCACTGCGCCTGCCCGTCGCGTACGTCGGCGCGATGGGCTCGCGCCGCACCCACGAGGACCGCAACCGCCGACTGCGTGAAGAGGGCGTCACCGAGGACCAGCTGACCGCGCTCCGCTCACCGATCGGCCTCGACCTCGGGGCCCGCACCCCCGAGGAGACCGCCCTGTCCATCGCGGCGGAGATCGTCGCCGCGCGACAGGGCGGCACGGGCCTTCCGCTGACGGGCTCCCGGACGCCGATCCACCACGAAGGGCCGATCGGCGCCCGGCAGGGAGCGGATCACCAAGGGCCGTCACGGAGGGCGCTCCGGGTGCGTACCGTGTAACTGTCCAGCCACACCGAGTAGCGGCGCGGCGGACGCTGTGCGGAGGGGGTGCGTGAAGATGGACACCGCGCCGGCCCTGCGAGCCGTCGGGCAGATGCGGCCGGGGGATCATCTCTTCCTCGGGTACCGGACGGACGAGGAACGCGAGGCGGTGCTCGCCGCGTACCTCCTGGACGCCCTGGCCTGCGGTCAACGAGGACTGCTCCTGACCTCGGCCGAGGAGCCGCCGTCCGCCCTGCTCGGTTTCCTGCGGCGCCACGGTTGCGACGTGCCGGGCGCGCTGGCCGCGGGGAGACTGCGCACGAACTCCCTGCCGAGCACGCCCGGCGGGCTGCGGGACCTCGCCGGCCTGGTGCGCCGCGAGGCCGACGCCGCCGCGTCCGACGGGTTCCTGGGGCTGCGGGTCGCCTTCGAGGTGGCGCCGCACCGGGACACCGAGTCGCCCCAGGCGCTCTGCGACGCCGAACGGCGCCTGGACCCCGTCTTCGCGACGCTGCCCGTGCTCGGCCTGTGCCAGTACGACCGCCGCCTCTTCGGCCCCGGCGACCTGGTCGCGCTCGACGCCCTGCACCAGGCCAGGGTGGTCGCCGACGACGTGTGGCAGGACGAACTGCTGCGCATCACCCGGACGTTCACGCCGCCCGGCCTCGCCCTGTGCGGCGAGGTCGACGACAGCAACTACACCGCGGTGGCCCGCGCCCTGCGCGACGAGACGGAGCGGGCCGCCGACCGGGCGGACGACCCGCACCGCACCCGCCTCGACCTGCGTGAGCTCACCTTCATCGACGTGTGCGCGCTGCGCCTGTTCGTCTTCACGGGCCTCGGCCTGTACGCGCTGGGCGGCGGTCTGGTCCTCGACGGCGTGGCCCCGCATGTGCGCCGGGTCCTGAGCGCCACCGGCTGGGACCGTATCCCCGGCCTGGACATGGGAAAGGGGCACGAGGAGTCATGAAGCGGACCGGCTTCGTCCATCAGGCGCTGTGCTATGCCACGGACGAGGAGTTCCTGTCCGGCACGGCAGGGTTCGTCCGGGACGGACTCGCGGCCGGTGACGCGGTGCTCGCCGTCGTCCGCCGCGACAACATCGCCCTGCTGCGGGACGTGCTCGGCGGCGCCGCACGGGAGGTCGACTTCGTCGACGCCCTGGACTGGTACCACTTCCCGTCGCGCACCCTGGGCCGGTACAACGACTACTGCACGGAGCACGAGGAGGGCGGCACGCGACGCGTCCGCATCATCGGCGAACCGGTGTGGTTGGGCCGGACCGCCTTCGAGACCCGGGAATGGACGCGGTACGAATCGCTGATCAACGTGGCGTTCGCCGACTCGGGCCACTGGGTCGTCTGCCCCTACGACGCCCGTGTCCTGCCCGAAGGCGTCGTCGCCGACGCCCGGCGCACCCACCCCGAGGTGCTCCCGGCCGAGGGCCCGGCCCTCAGTGACCGGTACGCGGACCCGGCCGCCTTCTACGCCGAGTGCGACGAACTCGCGCGCCGGTCATCCGACGCGGTCGCACCAGGCGAGGCGCCCCGCGCGGTCTCCTTCGTCCGCGGCGAGTCGGTGGCGGTCCGGATCGCCGTGGCCGAGTACGCCCGGCGCTGCGGGCTCACCGACGACCGCGCGCGCGACATGACAGCGGCCGTGCACGAGGCGGTGGTCAACGCCGTCCGCTTCGGTGGCGGCCGGGGCGTGCTGCGGTTGTGGAGCGACTGCGACTGGGTCGTCTGCGAGGTCGCCGACGGCGGGGGCGGGCTCCCCGCCGTCGCGGCGCGCGACGCGGGCTATCTGGGACATGTCCCTCCCGACCCGTACGGATCGGGAGGCCACGGCCTGTGGGTCGTACGCCAGTTGAGCGACCTGGTCAGCGAACGCCTCGGTGCCGACGGGTCGGTCGTACGGATGTACTTCCACCGCTGAACGGCGTCCCGGCCGGACGGGGTGGCGCCGCTCGCCCCGGTGAAGGAGACTTCGCCGGGTTGAGTGTAATCACCACGGAAGGTGCGGGAGCATGACCGACATGACGCCGTCCCGTACGGACGTGATCCGTACGGGACCGATCCGCTACGCCACCGCCGAACGCTTCGCCCGCCCCCGACCGGTGCGGGACCCTCGTCCTTCCGGCGGCGAGATCTGCCCGCAGCCGCCGTCGAGGCTCGACTTCATCATGGGCCCGCCCGGCGACAGCCACCCCCAGGGCGAGGACTGCCTCAACCTGGCGATCGCCACGCCGGCCCGCGACGCGGGAGCCAGGCCGGTCCTCGTGTGGCTGCACGGCGGCGGGTTCAGCACCGGCGCGGGCCTCATGGACTGGTACGACGGGGGAGTCCTCGCCGCCGAGGGCGACGTGGTCGTCGTCAGCGTCAACTACCGCCTCGGCGCGCTGGGTTACCTCTTTCTCGATGGCGTGAGCGAGGGCAACCTCGGCCTGTACGACCAGGTGGAGGCGTTGCGCTGGGTCCGCGCGCACATCGCCGCGTACGGCGGCGACCCCGCGAACGTCACGCTGATCGGACAGTCCGCCGGCGCCGTCTCCGCCCGCCTCCTGATGGAACTCCCCGAAGCGCGCGGCCTCTTCCGCAGGGCGGTCCTGCAGAGCGCCCCACTGGAGATCACAGGACGCCCCCACAAGGAGTCCCTCGCACTGGGCCGGCACTTCGCCGAGACACTCGGAGAAGACCCGCGCACGGCCGCTGTTCCCTCGATCCTGGCGGCACAGCAGGAGACGGCGATGTTCCATCTGCGGACGGCCGGTCGCCGGATGGAGCCCGCCTTCATCCCGGTGGAAGGCGTCGGCACCACCCCGTCCCCGGACGCCTCGTTCGACGAGAACGTACGAGGACTCGACGTGCTGTACGGCTGGAACGCGGACGACATGACCGCCTTCCGCAGCGAGGGCGACGACCCGGCGGTGCGCACCCGCGAGGTGTACGAGGAGCCGCTCTCCCGCTACGGCGAGCGCCTGGCCCTGGCCGGTGCCCGGGTGCACTCGTACCGTCTCGACTGGCGCCCCGCCGGTTCGCCGTTCGGCGCCACCCACTGCCTCGAACTGCCCCTGCTCTTCGGCACCCGCGACGCCTGGCGGTCGGCGCCGATGCTGGGCGGGACGCCGTGGGAGGAGACCGACCGGCTCGGCAGGGCCCTGCGGTCCGCGTGGCTCACCTTCGCCCGCACGGGCACGCCGGGCGACCTGCCCGCACCCCTGGCCGACGGGCCGACTTCCGGCCCCTCATGAGCCGGGCAGCCGCCGGGGCTCCAGGGGCCGGGTGGCGGGTCCCTGGAGGACCGAGCCGTCGGTGGCGAAGCGGGAGCCGTGGCAGGGGCACTCCCATGTCGTCTCCGCCGCGTTGAAGGCGACCAGGCAGCCGAGGTGGGTGCAGCGTGCGGACACGGCGTGCAGGGCGCCGCTCTTGTCTCGGTGGACGGCGCAGCGCCGTCCTTCGACGCGGACCACCGCCCCGGCTCCCGCGGGGATGTCGTCCACGGAGTCGACGTGGGTCGTGCGAAGCCTGTCACCGATGAAGTGCCGTGCCACCTCCGCCTGTTGGCTCAGCAGGGAGGGCATCTCCCGCACGGTGCTCCACAGGCGGCGCGGGTCGTACAGCTCGGCCCACGGCGACTTCTCCCCGCCGATCAACTTGGCGAGCAGTTGTCCCGCCATGACGCCGCCGCTCATGCCCCAGCCGCCGAACCCGGTCGCCACATAGGTGTGCCGGGCGCCGGGGTGGAAGGGGCCGACCATCGGGACGCTGTCGGTGACGTCGTTGTCCTGGGCCGCCCACCGGTAGGCAGTCTCCCCGACGTCGAAGCGTTCCCGCATCCACGTGTCCAGGGCCACGAACCCGGCGGCGGCGTCGCCTGTGCCCGGCGTGAAGCTGTCACCCGTGACGATGAGGAGCCGCCCGCCGTCACCTCCGTACGGCGCGGTGCGCACCGAGCGCTTGCCCTCCTCCTGCGTGATGTACATGCCGCCCGGGTCCTGGCCGGGCGCCAGGGGAGCGGCGACCACGAGTTCGCGCCGGGGGGAGAGGCGGGCGAACAGCAGGGCGCGGTCGAAGACCGGGTAGTGGGTGGCGATGACGACGGCCCGCGCGGTGACCGTGTGCCCGGACTCGGAGGTCACGGTGCACGGCGAACCGTCGCGCAGGCCGGTGATCCGGGTCCGCTCGTGGATGACACCGCCCCGCGCGCGCAGGTCGTCGGCGAGCGCGAGCAGATAGGAGCGGGGGTGGAACTGGGCCTGGTCCTCGACGCGCACCGCGCCCGCCACGGGGAAGGGCAGGCCGGTCTCCTCCGTGTACGTGGCGGCGAGACCGGCCTCCCGGGCCGCGGCGGCCTCGGCCCGCAGCTCGTCGGTGCGGTCGGCGCGGGTCGTGTAGGTGAAGGCAGGCGCGCGTTCCAGGTCGCAGTCGACGCCGAGCTCGGCACAGACCGACGCCACGTGCTCCACCGCCCGCTGCTGCGACTCCGCGTACAGGCGGGCGCCTTCCGGCCCGCGTGTGCGGCGCAGCCGCTCGTAGACGAGGGAGTGCAGGGCGGTGAGCTTGGCGGTCGTGTTGCCCGTGACGCCGGCCGCGATGCGGTCGGCCTCCAGGACGGCGACCGACCGCCCGTCACGGGCCAGTTCCCACGCGGTGCTCAGCCCCGCGACGCCGCCGCCGACCACGGCGACGTCCACCTCGATGTCCTCTGCCAGGGGCGGGTAGGACGTCGACGCGCTGGTCTCCATCCAGTACGACTCCGGGCGGCCCGGCAGCGGGCCGGGCGTCTGCGCGTTCATGCGGCTTCCGTGACGGTGTACATGACGGTCTCCAAGGTCTCGGCGTCCGTGGTGCGAGTCTCCCCCGGCCCGTGCGCCAAACCCTGCCGCCGCGCCGCCGCCCGGGCCCGGCCGCAGGTCAGAGCCAGTCTCGTGGCAGCGTCTCGTTCCATGTGCGGGAGAAGACGCGGCGTTCGCCCTCGTAGCCGTCCACGGTCGCGTCGACGAAGAAGTGGTCCTCGTCGCACCGCAGCACCGTGCGGGTCCGCACGCTGACGTCCCAGTCGGTCCGCCGGAACCGCATCGTCCAGTCGGACTCACCGGCCACCGAGGTGAAGTCGTCGCCGGTCGCGGTGTACCGCTCGTAGGCCCGGCAGCCGACGTCGAGGCCGATCTCGTCGTAGCGCACGGTGCCGCGGTCCTTGACGATCTCCAGGGAGGAGTCGTACCCGATCAGGTCGCGCTTGACGTCCCAGCGCTGCTCCGGGGGCGTCAGCTGGGTGGTGGCGAGCGGCGGGGTGCCCTCGGGTTCGCCGAAGGGCCGCTGGGGCGCGTTGTCCGGCTCAGCCTTCGGGCGCACCGGCAGGCGCAGCGCGCTCGACCCCTCGTACACGCTGAGCAGCACCGGACGCGGCGGAGGCCAGGCCAGAGGCCAGTAGGACGTCGACAGGGAGAGCCGGATCCGGTGGCCCGGCGGGAACGACTGGGCGACGCCGTTGAGCTGGAGGGTCGCGCGGTAGCGGCGGCCCGGTTCGAGCGGTTCGGGCTCGCCCGTGCCGTCCCTGCGGGTCAGGTTGAGCACGCCGTAGGTGACCCGCGTGGCGCGCCCGTCGGGCGCGACGTCGGAGAGGCGCGCGGCGACCGTGGCCACCGGTTCGCTGACCGACAGATCGAGGTCGACCGAGGGCGAGCCGAGGATCTCCACGGTCTCGGTGAGCTCGGGCGAGTCGAAGACGAGCGACCCGCCGTCCTCCTCGCGCTGGTCGTACGGCAGGTCCGGCGGCGCGTTGTAGGAGGCCCACTTGCCGGCGAACTGGCCCACGGAGAGCGGGGACTGCACGGTCATGGCCTCGCCCGGGTCCGCCTCGCCCGCCGTCAGGATGCGGTGCCGCGCCAGCGGGTGGCTCACCTGCTCGATGTGCGGCGAGGGCCAGTCGGGTTCGCCGACCCAGCGCCCGGGACGCTCCTCGTACGAGGTGGAGGGCGGCACGCTCTCCTGCATCCAGGCCCGCAGCATCGGGCCCTCCATCACGCCGTTGTCCTCGCCCTTGAGCCAGTGGTCCCACCAGCGCACGACCTCTTGCAGATAGCCGATGGCGGGGCCGGGCTCGCCCAGGTGGGGATACTTGTGCGACCAGGGGCCGATGAGGCCCTTCCGGGGTACGTCCAGGTGCCCGAGCAGCCGGGTCACGGCGTTGGAGTAGCCGTCCGCCCAGCCGCTTGAGGCGAGGACGGGGCAGCGTACGTCCTGGTAGTTCTCGCACACCGAGGCGTGCTTCCAGTACGTGTCGCGACGCTGGTGGCGCAGCCATTCGAGGACCCATGGCCGGGCGTGGTCGAGACGCTCGTGCCACATCTCGCGCCAGCGGTCGCCGACCACCGCCGGGTCCGGGGGACAGGTGGCGTAGGCGAACATGGTGCCCGCCTCGGCGAGGTTGTCCGACAGCATCGCGCCGCCCATGTAGTGCATGTCGTCGGCGTAGCGGTCGTCCGTGAACGACGAGATGACGATCGCCTTGAGGCTCTCCGGCCGGCGGGCGGCGACCTGAAGGGCGGCGAACGCCCCCCAGGAGATGCCCATCATGCCGGTGGCGCCGTCGCACCACGGCTGCTCCGCCAGCCAGGCGAGCACTTCCTCGGCGTCGGTCTGCTCCTGCTCCAGGTACTCGTCCGTGAGCACGCCCTCGGACTCACCGGTGCCGCGCAGATCGACGCGCACGCACGCGTATCCGTGCCCCGCGATGTAGGGGTGGTGGATCGAGTCGCGCTGCGAGCTCAGGTCGCGCTTCCGGTACGGGATGTACTCGAGGATCGCCGGCACGGGGTTGTCGTCCGAGGACGTGGGGCGCCAGATGCGGGCCGACAGCCGGACGCCGTCGGACATCGGGATGACGACGTGTTCTTCCTCTTTTGTGGCGTACGGGAGATTGCCCACGTAACGCATGGGGCGGGGCCGTCCTCTCGGTTGCTTTCCCGCCGGGGCCGGCGGGTGGTGCGGGGTGGTTCGGTTCTGCGGTTAGTCGTTGGTGAGGTCGCGGCCGCCGGGCTCGGTGTCGTCGAAGGCGAGCCCCAGCGCGGCCACGCACCGGTCGTACTTGCGGCGCAGGTCCTGTTCGTCGTCGCCACCGGTGCTGATGTGGGCCAGCTCGTAGCTGTAGCTGTCCTGATCGGTGACCTCCGACAGCTTCCTGCCCTCCTCGGCGAGAACGTCGACGCGTACACCGGGGTTCTCGCTCTCGATCCGCTCGATCTCCTCGGGCGTCGGCACCTGGTAAGAGACGCCGTCGGCGAACCACCGGTAGTACCACTTGGCGGCCGACGCGTACGGGCCCTCGCGGTAGGGGAGCGCCGGGTCCTCGTCGAAGGCGAGGCTGACCATGCAGTGGTGGTTGGGAACGCCGTCCACGTACGCGAAGAGCTCCGCGTGCGACTGGGAGTGCCGCGGATTGATCTCCAGGAGGTTGATGGCGTCCGTGCTCGGGTCGTAGAAGTACTCGATGCTGAACGTCGCCGCGTCCATGCCGATCTGCCGGATCACCCGCTCCGACACGTCGTGCAGCCGCCGTATCACGGGCTCCGGCAGGCCGGACGGGTACTGGTGCCGCAGGAAGCAGGAGGAGTCGGGGTAGTTGATGGAGTCGAGGACGCCGTAGACGGTGACCTCGCCCCGGTGCACGTAGCCCTCCACGGCGACCTGGACGCCCGAGATCGCCTCCTCGGCGAGGCAGACCTGGGCGCCGACCCCGTCCATCTCCGGGGGCAGATCGAGCTGCTGGAGTATGTACTCGAAGGGGCGCCCGACCCGGCTGATCCCCTCCTTGATCCTGGCGCAGGCCTCACGGAACTCGTCCTGGTCCTTGACGCTGTACGCCAGCTCGGAGGAATACGAGAGCGCGGGCTTGAGCCACATCGGGAACCGCACGCCCTCGGGCGGCCGCGGTTCGTCCGCGTCCAGATCCACCCGGCCGAAGCGCGGATGCTCGTCGATGACCTTCTGCTGCTCCAGCCGGCTCCAGTACTTGTGCTCGCACTTGACGACCGACTCCAGGCTGGTGCTGCGCGTGCCGTACCGGTCACCGAGCATCGCCACGAGGGTGCTGACGGGAAAGTCCCAGTAGCCCACGATCGCGTCGATGCTGCCGTCGAACGAGTCGAGGATGCCCTGGGCCTTGTCGAGCAGTTCCGGCACGGAGACCTCGCCGCCCTGCAGCTCCTCGACGGTGAGCAGGGGGTGGAAGCGGTAGTGCGCCGCGTCGGGAACGCTGTTCAGGGTGGGCAGATTGGCTTCGTCCAGACCGAGCACAAAGACGTTCTTGTGGGGTGCAGCCACGGATTCTCCTCCAGTCGTCGTTGGAGCGTCCGGGTACCCGGACGTCGAAAAGGCACACGTCAGGGACGCGGGAGGTGATCCAGGCCCGCCGGTCCCGGCGGCACGCCGAGCGACGCGGCCCGGTCGGCGTGTCCGTGCCGCGTCACCGATGCTCGGGCCATGACTCCTGGCCCGCCGACGCGGCGCGAAGCGCACTTCACCGCCTGGTGGACGGGGCTGCCGCCCGCGGCCGGTTCCGCGGTGATGGCCACCGGGATCATCTCCGTGGGCCTGCACCTCCTCGGCCACGAGACGCTCTCCCGCGCGGCACTGACGCTGGCCGCGGTCGCCTGGACCGCGCTCGCCGCGGACTTCACGGTCCGGCTGACGCGACAGCGCTCGCGCTGGGAGGCGGAGGCGGACACGCCGCCCGCGCTCACCGCAGTCGCCGCGACCTGTGTGCTGGGCACCCGCCTGTCGCTCCTGGGCCGGCAGCCGCTCGCCGTGACGCTCCTGGTGGTCGCGGCCGTCCTCTGGCCGGTTCTGCTGCCCGCGGTCCTACGTCACTGGGGGCACCGCATGCCGGGCGCGGTCTTCCTCGTCTGCGTCGCGACCCAGGGGATCGCGGTGCTGTGCGGCACCCTCGCCGCCGCCCTGCCCGCGCGCGGTCTCTCCGCTGTCGCACTCGTGTTCTTCTGCCTGGGTCTGGTGCTGTACGCGGCGGCCTTCGCCCGGTTCGACCTCGCGAACGTGCGGACGGGGGCGGGCGACCAGTGGGTGGCGGGCGGCGCCCTGGCAATCTCGGCGCTCGCCGGCGCCAAGCTCGTCGCCTCGCCCCTGTTCACGGGGGCCTGGCACGACACCCTGCGCACGGCGACGCTGATCGTCCTCGCGCTGGACCTCGCGTGGTACCTCGTCCTGCTCCTCGCCGAGGCGCGCTGGCCGCGTCCGCGCTACGACGTGCGCCGATGGGCCACGGTCTTCCCGATGGGCATGACGGCGGTCGCGACGCTCTCCGTGAGCGCGGCGGCGGACATCTCCTGGCTCGCACCACCGGGCCGGGTGCTGCTGTGGGTCGCGGTGGCCGCCTGGCTGTGCGCGTTCGCGGGGATGGTCAGACAGGCAGCAGCCGGGCGATCAGAGCGCTGAGCTGGCGCGCGTTGCGGCACTCGTGCATCTCGACCAGCTCGGCGTACGCGTACGCCGCCGAGTCCCCGGCCGACCACTGCGAGCGCCCTTCCGGGTTGAGCCAGTACACCTGACGGGCCCGGCCGGCGATCTGCCGCAGCGCGGGAAGGTTCGGGTCGCTCATGTTCGTCCGGGCGTCGCCGAGGACGAAGACCGTCGAGCGGGGGCCGACCACGTCGAGGAAACGCTCGGCGAACTCGCCCAAGGAGGTGCCGTAGTCGCTGCTCCCGTGCCAGCCCGTCACCGTGGCCTGCCCGAGAATCCGGGCCCCGAGGCCCCCCGGGTCGGCGGCGCCGCGCGAGACCAGGTCCGTCACCTCGTCCACGCGGTTGACGAAGGCGAACACACGCACCTTGCTGAACTGGTCGTGCAACGCCTGGACCAGCAGCATCGTGAAGTTCGCGAAACCGGCCACCGAACCCGACACATCGCACAGCAGGACCAGTTCGGGGCGCGCGGGGCGGCGTCGGCGCAGCACGGGCCGCATCGGCACCCCGCCCGTCGACAGGGAACCGCGCAGGGTGCGCCGCAGGTCGATGGTGCCGTGCGCGGCCCGCCTGCGGCGCGCGGCAAGACGGGTCGCGAGCCTGCGCGCCAATGGATGCACCGCCCGGCGGAGTTCGTCCAGGTGCGCGCGGCCCGCCAGGAGGAAATCGACGCGGTCGGCGGTGGTCGCCACGGCTCGGCGGGCGATCTCCTCGGTGCCGCGCCGCTCGGCGACCCGGCGGCGGGCCTCCGTGCGGACGCGCTCGCGGAACCCCTCTATGCGGCGTCGGATCTCGTCGGCGTCGAGGCGGTCCGTGAACGCGGCCCCGCCGGTCTCCTGCCCGGTGGAGCCGGCGCGGAGGGCGGCGAGGACACGCGTGAGCAGCGTCTCCGGCCTCAGCCGGCTCAGTGTCTGGTACGACGAATAGCCGTCCGTGCCGGACGAGGAGGAGCCGTACCCGCCGAAGCCGTCCACCGCCTCGGCCGCCAACCGGCCGAGGAGCGCCTGGTCGTTCGCGGCGAGCGCGGCGACGAGACGTTCGCGCAGCGCGTTCCGGTCGGCGTCACCGCCGTCCTCGCGGGCGTGGTCGCCGCGCCCGTCCGGGGCGCCGACGCCGAGCGGAAAGTACAGGTCGAAGACCGGGTCGAAGACCGCGCGCTGGCTCTCCTGGTGGAGGAGCGCGGCGGCGAGCCCTTCCCTGATCCGCTCCCGGTCGGTGAGGCCGAGTGCCTCCAGGGCGGCCGCGGCGTCGACGGTCTCGCCGGGGCCGATGCGCAGCCCGTGCGAGCGGAGCGTGCCGACCAGCCCGGTGAGACGGCCGGTGACGCCGCCCTCGTCCTGCGGGGCCGTCACACGGCGTCCAGGTCCAGCTTGGCGGCGGCCTTCAGCACGTCGTCCTGGTGCTTGAGGACGACGCCGAGGCTGTCCCGTACGACGGTCTCGTCCAGCGTGCCGGCGCCGAGTGCGAGCAGCGTGCGGGCCCAGTCGATGGTCTCCGCGACCGACGGCACCTTCCGCAGATCCATCGCGCGCAGCGCGCCGACCACCCGCACCAGCGACGCGGCGAGCGCCTCGTCGAGTCCGGGCACCTTCATCCGGACGATCCGGCGCTCCAACTCCTCCTCGGGGAAGCCGATGTGGAGGAACAGACAGCGTCGGCGCAGCGCCTCGGACAGCTCGCGGCTCGCGTTGGAGGTGAGGACGACGAACGGGCGGCGCTCCGCGCTGATCGTGCCCAGCTCCGGCACCGTGACCTGGAAGTCGCTGAGGACCTCGAGGAGCAGACCCTCGACCTCGACGTCGGCCTTGTCCGTCTCGTCGATCAGGAGGACCTTCGGCTCGTCGCCGCGGATCGCGGTGAGCAGCGGGCGCGAGAGCAGGAACTCCTCGCTGAAGATGTCGGTGCGCGTCTCGTCCCACGACTCGTCGCGGCCCGCCGTGATGCGGAGGAGCTGCTTGGCGTGGTTCCACTCGTACAGCGCGCGCGACTCGTCCACGCCCTCGTAGCACTGCAGGCGTACGAGCCGTGCCCCCGCGACCTCGGCGACGGCTTTCGCCAGCTCCGTCTTGCCGACACCGGCGGGGCCCTCCACGAGCAGCGGCTTGCCGAGCCTGTCCGCCAGGAAGACGGTCGTGGCGACGGCGGGGGATGCCAGATAGCCGGTTGTGGCCAGGCGTGCCGAGACGTCGTCGACGGAGGTGAAGTATCCGGTCGTCATGGGGTGTTCTCCTGACTGCTCGGCCCGACCGGTGCCCCGCCCGGGTCCCGGTCCTCGTACCTGATCAGCTCTCGGCGCCCGGCGACAACAGACGGGCGCCGTTTGCGTCGAACGTCACGCCCCCGGAAGCGGTTCCTCTCTGCTGGGTCTCATGGTGAGACCTTCGTATGCTGGCGTCATGAGGCGGACTTCCTTTGCGAACTGGCCGTGCTCCATCGCCCGCACGATGGATCTGCTCGGCGACTGGTGGACGCCGCTCGTCCTGCGCGAGGCGTTCTACGGCATCAAGCGCTTCGACGCCTTCCAGCGGGAGCTGGGCATCGCCCGCAACACCCTCACCGACCGGCTGCGCCGCCTCGTCGACGAGGGCCTCCTGGAGAAGCGGGCCTACCAGCACGACCCGGTGCGATACGACTACGTGCTCACCGAGAAGGGCCGGGACTTCTTCGGTGTCCTCGCCGCCATGAACAGCTGGGGCGACCGCTGGCTGAGCGGTGAGGAGGGCGCTCCGGTCGTCTTCCACCACGACCGCTGTGGCCACGACAGCCACGCCGAGGTCGTCTGCGCCGCCTGCAAGGAACCGATGACGGCCGCCGACACGAGCCCCCGCCTCGGCCCCGGCTATCCGCCCCGCCTCGCCGAACGCCCCGACGTACAGGAGCGGTTCAGCCGCTGAAGGCGCCGCGTCCCCTGGTGCGCTCCTCGGCGTGCCCACGGCTGCGTCCGACCCTTGACGAGTGAGTTCATCTACGCAACTCTCGTGGTCAGAGACGATTTGGAGGGCGGTCTTCGATGGAGTGGACAGGTGCGCGTTACGCGGACGGGCCGACGGTCGAGGTGCGCGGACGGATCGCCGCGTCGCCGGAACGGGTGTGGGAGCTCGTCTCCGACATCGGCCTGTTGCCCGCGCTGAGCGGGGAGCTGCAGTCCGTCGCCTGGCTGGACGGGGCGACCGGCCCCGCGCTCGGCGCGCGGTTCACCGGGCGCAGCAGGCACGAGTCGCTGGGGGAGTGGGACACCACGTCGTACGTCGTGGCGTGCGAGGCGCCGCGTGAGTTCGCGTGGGCGGTGAGCGACCCCGAACACCCCAGCGCCCTCTGGAGGTTCGCTCTCACGGCGCAGGACGACGGAGGCACGCTCCTCACCCAGTGGATGCGGATGGGCCCCGGCCGCTCGGGGCTCAGCCACGCGATCGAGCGGATGCCGGACAAGGAGCAGAAGATCGTGTTCGTACGGCTGAGGGAGTTCGAGCGGAGCATGACCGCCACGGTCGACGCGATCAGGGCGCTGGCCGAAGGCACGGCAGGCACGGCGACCGTGGAAGGGGTGCGTGCCTGATGCGTACGTCGACGACGGTCGAGGCGTCCGGGGCGGACTGGCGGGAGACGGTCGACTTCGTCACCGAGGCCGAGAAGCTGGGCATGGACATCTGCTGGGTCGCCGAGGCCTGGGGCTCCGAAGCGCCCTCCCCGCTCGGCTACCTGGCGGCCCGCACCGAACGGATGCTGCTCGGCTCGGGGATCATCCAGCTCGCCACCCGCAGCCCGGTCGCCATCGCACGGGCGGCCCTCACGCTCTCGCACATCTCCGAAGGGCGTTTCCTGCTGGGGCTCGGACCTTCGGGGCCGCAGGTGATCGAAGGGCTGCACGGCGTGCCGTTCGCGCGACCGCTCTCCCGGATGCGGGAGACCGTGGACATCGTCCGGCGGGCTGCCTCGGGCGAGAAGATCACGTACCAGGGGCGGGAGTTCACCGTCCCGCTGCCCGGCGGCGACGCCCGGCCCATGCGCCTGTCCCTGCGCGCAGAACACGACCTGCCGGTCTACCTCGCCACCCTCTCCCCGAAGATGCTCCGCCTGACGGGGGAGGTCGCGGACGGCTGGCTCGGCACCAGCTTCGTGCCGGAAGGCGCCAAGGGGGCCTACTTCGACCATCTGGACGAGGGCCTCGCTGCGGCCGGCCGCACCCGCGCCGACCTCGACATCTGTCAGGGCGCGGAAGTGGCGTTCGCGGACGACGAGGACGCGCTGCGCGCGATGGTCGCGGGGCGCAAGAAGGAACTCGCCTTCAGCCTCGGCGGGATGGGCTCCGCCACCACCAACTTCTACAACGGCGCCTACAGCAGGCAGGGGTGGGCCGAGGTCGCTGCCGAGATCCGCGAGCGCTGGCAGGCGGGCGACCGGGACGGCGCGGCCGGACTCGTGAGCGACGAGATGGTTCTCGCGACCACCCTGATCGGCACCGAGGAGATGGTGCGCGAACGGCTGCGGGTCTGGCGCGCCGCGGGCGTCGACACGGTCCGCCTCTATCCGGCGGGCGACACGCTCGACGCACGGCTCACCACGCTCGGCCGGGCGATCGAACTCGTACGGGAGACGGAGGCGGAGGCATAGGCAGAGGGAAGGGGGAGTGAGAATGACAGAGGTAAAGGGGTTACGCTTCTGTCGTAGTTCTCGTACGCAAGAGCACAAGAGCAGAGGAACCTGCCATGGAATCCGTGAACAGTGGCGTGAGTGGTGCGACTGGTGCGAGCGGCGCCGGGGGTGCCCCCGATCCGCAGGCGTCGCGCGCCGCACGCCTGTTGGGTCGGCCCCTCGCCCTCGGCGACCTGACGCTGCGCAACCGCATCGCGATGGCCGCGGTGACCCGGCGCTTCTCGCCGGACGGCGTGCCGGGCGAGGACGTCGCCGCGTACTACGCGCGGCGCGCGGCGGGCGGCGCAGGTCTGATCGTCACGGAGGGCACGTATGTGCGGCGGGACGCGGCCGCCGCGTACGACGGCGTGCCGCACTTCCACGGCGAGCGGGCCCTGGCCGGCTGGGCGGCGGTGGCCGAGCGGGTCCACGCGGCGGGCGGCCGGATCATGCCCCAGCTGTGGCACACGGGCGTGCTGCGGACCGGTGCCGGGCAGCCGCACGGCGTCCCCGCGGAGAGCCCGTCCGGAATCGACCTCGACGGGCGTGCGCACGGCAGGGCCATGACCCTCGACGACATCGACGCGGTCGTCCGCGCCTTCGCCGAAGCCGCGGCCGCCGCCGAACGCATCGGCTTCGACGGCGTCGAACTGCACGGCGCCCACGGCTACTTGATCGACAACTTCCTGTGGCACGGCACCAACACCCGCACCGACGCCTACGGCGGCGATCCCGCGTCCCGGGCCCGGTTCGCCGCCGAGATCGTCGCCGCGGTGCGGGCGGCGGTATCGCCCGGATTCCCGGTCCTGTTCCGCCTCTCGCAGTGGAAGACCGACCACTACGACGCGCGGATCGCCGAACGGCCGCGAGAGCTGGAGTCGCTCCTGACCCCGCTGGCCGAGGCGGGCGCGGACGCCTTCCACGCCTCGACGCGACGCTACTGGCTCCCCGAGTTCGAGGGCAGCGACCTGAACCTCGCGGGCTGGACGAAGAAGCTCACCGGCAGGCCCTCGGTCACCGTCGGCTCGGTCGGCCTCACCCAGCAGTTCGCGGGCGCGCCGGGGCGTACGCAGCGATCCGGCGTCGCCGGCATCGGCCCGCTCCTCGACCGGATGGAACGCGACGAGTTCGACCTTGTCGCCGTCGCCCGCGCGCTCGTCGCCGACCCCGAGTGGCCCACGAAGGCGCTCACCGGCCGCCTCGACGAAGCGGTGCCGTACGACGCCGCCGTGTTGAGTGCCCTGGTGTGACACCGGGGGCGGTTGCGAGGCCCGGCGGCGGGGGGACAGCGCTGCCCGGTCGGCCTGAAAGAGACCGGCGTGAAAGAGTGGAGCGCCCCGATGAGCCCGATGGGACGGGGTTTCCCTGTACACACCCGGAAGGTGAGCCACGATGACCTGGTCGGCGACCGGCCGGTACCGCCTGGAGCCCGCGCCCGGCGGTCTCGGACTCGTCCAGGACCTGCTCAACACCGTGTCGGCGGGGCCCGCGGGTGCCGACTTGCTCGCCGACGCGGTCGACGCCCAGGTGTGGGCGGAGGGGGCGTGCGGCGAGTGGGCGGCCGTCACCGGGCGGCCCGCGCCGCGCGTGGTCCTGGACACCGCGGCGCTGCCGGAGCTGCGGGCGTTCCGCGACGGTCTGCGGGAGGCCGCCGCACGGGGAACGCGCGGCGAGGCCGGGGACCCGCCACCGGTCCCTGAGCACTCCGCCGCGGCGGCGCTGCGGCTCGGCGAGGACGGCGTCGTACGTC
This sequence comes from Streptomyces sp. NPDC093510, assembly GCF_040683555.1. NCBI lineage: Bacteria > Bacillati > Actinomycetota > Actinomycetes > Kitasatosporales > Streptomycetaceae > Streptomyces > Streptomyces sp. NPDC093510. Next base: position 18,925 of record NZ_JBFBEE010000025.1, on the reverse strand, counting down.
TCGAACCCGAGGGCGGCGGCTGGCGCCGACTCGTCGCACTGGTTCTCGCGGCGGTGTACGAGGGGCAGCTTGCGGACACCGGCCGACGCCTGAAGACCTGCCGCAACCCGCTCTGCCGCGTCGCCTTCTACGACCGCTCCCGCAACAACAGCGGCGTCTGGCACGACGTCAGGACGTGCGGCAACGCGGCGAACCTGCGGGCCTACCGCGCCCGGCAGCGGGAGCGGTAGGCCCGACGGGATCAGGAGTCGTGCGGGGTCAGGGGCCGTGTGAGGTCAGGGGGCGTGCGGGTCAGGACTCGAACGGGGTGAGGATGAAGAGCGGGATCTCCCGGTCCGTCTTCTTCTGGTACTCGTCGTACGCCGGCCAGACCTTCGCGGCCCGCTCCCACCACAGCCGGCGCTCCTCACCGGAGGCGATCCGGGCGCGGTAGTCCTTCTTCACCGGACCGTCCTGCAGCTCCACATGCGGGTGCGCGACCAGGTTGTGGTACCACGAAGGGTTCGCCGGGTCGCCGCCCTTCGACGCGACCACCGCGTACTCCCCGTCGTGCTCGACGCGCATCAGCGGGTTCTTGCGGAGCTTCCCGCTCTTGGCACCGACGGACGTCAGCAGGATGACCGGCGTCCCCTGCATGGTCGTCCCCTTCGTCCCGCCGGAGCTCTCGTACAGCTGGGCCTGCTTGCTCGCCCAGTCCCACGTACCGGGCTCGTATTCACCAGTCAGAGGCATGACCCGTTCAACGACGCCCGCCCGCGGATTGTTCCGCTCCCGCGCCGACCCGGCCGGATACCGCCCACTCCTTATGCGCTAAAAAGAGTCAAATGATTCAGTACGGTGGCAGCGGTTCAGGACGGCGGCGGGGGCGGGCATGACGGGGGACGGCATACCCGAGGAGTACCTCGACGGGTACGCGCGCATTCTGGCGGCCGCGGCCGCGACCGGGCGCAGGCTCACCCGCGGCGAGCTGGACTCGCGGCGCGCGCTGGGGGAGCGGGCGGCCGACGCAGGGCTCGGGCTGCGGGCTCTCGTGGGCGCACACCTGGCGGCGACCCGCGAGCACTGGCCGGCCGCGCGGACGGTGGTCTCCACGGACAGCGTGCTGGCCGCCGTCGAGCAGACCGTGGACGCGCTCGCCGAGGGCTACGAACGCGCTCAGCGCCTAGCGGTGCGTCAGGAGGAGGCCGCCCGGCGGGAGTTCATCGACGACCTGCTCCACGGGCGCAGCAACCTGGGCATGCTCGCCGAGCGCGCCGAACGCTTCGGACTGCGGCTCTCCTACGAACACGCGGTCGCCGTCGCCCAAGGGGTGAGCGGATACGAGGAGGGGGATGCCGTGCCCCGCGAGGTCGAGCGCGCCCTGCACGGCCGGTTCGGCGACCGCAGCATCCTGCTCACCACCAAGGACGAGCGGCTGGTGTGCATCGCCCCCGGCGACCAGGGCGAGGTCCTCGCCTTCTTCGCCAAGCACGCCTACACCGCCGTCGGAGGCGGCCGCGTCGTCATCGGCCGCCCGCAGCCCGGCCCGGGCGGTGTCGTCCAGTCGTACGAGGAAGCGCTCAACGCCCTGGACCTCGCCGACCGCCTCGAACTCGACGAGCCCGTGCTGCACGCCGCCGATCTGCTCGTCTATCCCGTGCTGACCCGTGACCGGCAGGCGATGGCCGACCTGGTGGTCCATACGCTCGGCCCGCTGCGGCAGGCCCGCGGCGGGCCTCAGCCGCTCATCGACACGCTGGCCGCTTTCTTCGACGCGGGCTGTGTCGCGGCGGAGGCGGCCCGGCGTCTTTCGCTGAGCGTGCGCGCCCTGACGTACCGCCTGGAGCGCATCCACAAGCTCACCGGCGCCAACCCGGCCGACCCCGTGCACCGCTACACCCTGCAGACCGCGGTGATCGGCGCCCGCCTCCTGAACTGGCCCGAGCAGCCGCTCTGAGCGGTGTCGCCGCCCGGGCCCGGGCCCAGTCGCCTCAGCCCAGCTGCGGGATCTCGATGGCGGGGCAGCGGTTCATGACCATGTGCAGGCCCGCGGCGCGGGTCCTGTCGTACGCGGCCTCGTCGACCACGCCGAGCTGGAACCAGACCGCCCGCGCACCGGCGGCGACCGCGTCGTCGGCGACCTGGCCGGCCAGCGAGCTGTTGACGAAGACGTCCACCACGTCGATCGGGAAGGGCACGGCGGACAGGGACGGGTATCCCTGCTCGCCGTGGACCGTCTCGGCCTTCGGGTGGATCGGGACGACGCGCTTGCCGAAGCGCTGCAGGACGGCCGCGACGCCGTACGCCGCCCTGTCCCGGTTATCGGACAGGCCCACGACGGCCCAGGTGTCGCCGAGCTCCGTCAGGATCTTGCGCACCGTCTCCTGGTCGCCGTACATGACCTGCCTCCTCGAGATTCGCGGCCGGGTGCCGTCAGGGCTGTGCTCGGGTCAGACGTTCACGCCGAAGTCCGTCGCGATGCCGCGCAGCCCACTGGCATAACCCTGGCCGACCGCACGGAATTTCCACTCCGCGCCATGGCGGTAGAGCTCACCGAAGACCATGGCGGTCTCCGTCGAGGCGTCCTCCGACAGGTCGTAGCGGGCGATCTCCACGCCGTCCGCCTGGTTCACGACGCGGATGAACGCGTTGCGGACCTGGCCGAAGCTCTGGCCGCGGTTCTCGGCGTCGTGGATCGACACCGGGAAGACGATCTTCGAGATGTCGGCGGGCACCTGCGCGAGGTTCACCTTCACGGCCTCGTCGTCGCCCTCGCCCTCACCGGTGAGGTTGTCGCCGGTGTGCTCCACCGAGCCGTCCGGGCTCGTCAGGTTGTTGTAGAAGACGAAGTGCTGGTCGGAGACGACCTTGCCGGAGTCGTCGCAGAGCAGCGCGCTGGCGTCGAGGTCGTAGTCCGTGCCGGTCGTGGTGCGCACATCCCAGCCGAGGCCGACCAGTACGGCGGTGAGGCCCGGGGCCTCCTTGCTGAGGGAGACGTTGCCGCCCTTGGCCAGGGAAACTCCCACGATGTCCTCCTACGGTCCGAGTTCTGCGATCCGGATGCTGGCTCGATCCGGATCCTGGAGCCCAAAATCTACAGGAGTGTAGAAGTGGGTGGTGCGGCGGTGCCCCGTTACGATAGGGCGCTCCCCGTCCGCCGTGGAGCACACTGAGGCTGGAGGGATTCCGGGCATGACGCATGCCGACGAGCACGAGGGGCACGACGAGCGGCCGCCGCGGCTGCGCCGTCGCGCGCAGGGCGAACTGGAGTCGCAGGTCCTCGCCGCGCTGCACGCCGCACGCGGGCCCGTCAGCGCCGCCTGGGTGCAGGAGCGGATCGGCGGCGACCTCGCGTACACCACCGTCATGACGATCCTGACCCGCCTCCTCGCCAAGGACGTGGTCACCCGCGAGCGCGCGGGCCGGTCGTTCGCGTGGACGCCCGCGTCGGACGAGGCCGGGCTCGCCGCGTTCCGCATGCGCAAGGTGCTCGACGGCGAGAGCGACCGGGAGGCCGTGCTCGCCAGCTTCGTCACGACGCTCACGCCCGACGACGAGGAGCTCCTGCGCGGGCTGCTCGGGCAGGCGGGCGCCGAGGCCGACGACTGACGCCCGATGGGGGTTCTCCGCTGATGGGTGTCTTCGTCTTCCTGCCCCTCGTGCTGCCGCTGACCGCGTGGCCGATCGCGCGCCTCGCCGAGCAGCACCTCCACCCGCGCACCGCGACCCGGCTGCTCACCGCCGTCGCCGGGGTGATGGCCGTGTGCAGCACGCTCTGCCTGGCACTCCTCATGGTCGTCGGCACCGCCCAACTGCCGGGAAATCCCCTGCCGGACGGCTGGTCCGACCCCGAGGTGCGGGCAGCCGTCCCCTACGACGAGGTCGCGGGCAGGGTCGCGATCCCCGCACTGCTCGCGGTGTGCGCGGCATGCGCGCGCACGCTCCGGCGGCACGCGCGTGTACGACGCCGCGGCCGTCGCGCCCTCGCAGGGCTGCGCGGCGGCTCCGTCGCCGTCCTCACCGACGAGGCGTCGTACGCCTACGCCCTGCCGACGCGCGCCGGTGGCCGTGTCGTGGTCACCACCGGCATGCTGTCCCGGCTCGCGTCCCCGGAGCGCCGCGCGCTGTTCGCCCACGAGCGGGCCCACCTCTCCGCACGGCACCACCGGCACCTGCTCGTCACGCAGTTGGCGGCCCGCGCGAACCCCTTCCTGCGGCCGCTGCGCACCTCCGTCGCCTACGCCGCGGAGCGGTGGGCCGACGAGGCGGCGGCCGGTGCGGTGCGGGACCGGCGGGTCGTCGCCCGCGCGATCGGCAAGGCGGCCCTGGTCTCCCGGGGCGCGCCCGCGCCGACCCTCGCGGGGCTGGCGTCGCCGGGCCCGGTGCCGCGCCGCGTCGCCGCGCTCCTCGCCCCGGCGCCCGCCGCCCGCACCCGGCCCTCCGTGTTCACCGCGGTGGGGCTCGCCCTGTGGTCCGCGGCGTTCGGCACCGCCGTCTCCGCGATGTCCTCGGCGAACGCCGCCGTCACGATGGTCCTCATCCTTCGGGCGGCCACACCGCTCTGAGAGCTGTCTTTGAACCGTCTGCCCTAGAGGTCGAACTCGTGCGGCGGCAGGTCGAGCGCGAAGCACGCCTCGCGCACCACGGCCTGCTCGTCCTTGTCGAAGTCGCCGTCGGCGCCGCCGATGACGATGCCGATCTGGATCACCGCGCGGGCCTCGGCGGGCTTCTTCTTCGCCTTGGCGACCTCCTGGAGGACGCTCACCTTGCCGAAGGCGAAGTCCGCGGTCAGCTTGTCCACGTACTCGTCGAAGCGGCGGCGCAGGTCGTCCGCGGGGAAGTTCTGCAACACCTCGTTCGTGCCGATGAGCTGGGCCACGCGCTGGCGCTCGGACGGGTCGACGGTGCCGTCGGCGGCCGCCACCAGGGCGCACATCGCCATGCTGGCGTCGCGGAAGGCGCCGCTCTTGAGGTCGTTCTTCTTCGCCATCAACTGGGTCTGCATCGTCGATGCGGATTCCTTGACGCGGTCCCACAGGGCCATGGGGAACTCCATAAACGTATCGATGTATCAGGGGTGTTCGGACGAGGTCCCGGTACGCTGCGCGCAGGTCCGGGCCCCCGCCAGTTTCTACAACAGAGTAGAAACTAGCAGCCCGGCCGAGAAGTTCCCGCCCAGCGGAAGGTGCGCGTGATGACTCCGACGGCACATGAACTCCTGCGGACCACGGCCGCCCGCCTCGCCCCCGACCCGGACGCGAACCCCTTCGTGCCGCGCGTCGCCGACGGCCGGGCGCAGGTGCGCACGATCGCCGTACTCGCGCTGGAGCAGCGGCACGTCATCCCGGCCGACCAGCGTTCCTTCCAACACCTGACCCGGCGGTCGGCCGAGGCCAAGGACCTGGAGTCCGCCGCCTTCTTCGACACCCTCGCCGACGGCGAGAGCCTCGCGCGGGAGCGGCTCGCCCCGCTGCTCGACGCCTGCGCGGTCGGCGCGACCGAAGCGGCGACGTACGAACCGCAGGCCGGCTGTCAGGCCTACCCGGCCTATGTGGCCTGGCTCGCCCTCAACGGCGAACCGGTCGACGTCGTCCTCGCCCTCACCGCCAACTTCGAGGCATGGGGCCGCTGTTGCGCCACGATCGCCCGCGCGCTGCGCGACCACTACGGCTTCGACGACGAGGCCTGCGGTTTCTTCGACCTCTTCGCGGAACCCGCGCCGGACCTCGACAGGCAGGCACTCACCGCCGTACAGGCCGGTCTCGACCGGGGCCGGGTCACGGCGGCCCACCTGCGCCACGGCCGCCTGCTGGGCCACTACGAGGAGATGTTCTGGGAGACCCTCGCCGACGGCGACGAGGCGGTGCGGAGCCGCCGGCCCCACCCCGCCGCACCCTGACCACGACCCCCGGGAGTAGCGCGTGACCGCACCCACCTCCGCCGAACTTTCCTGCGCACCGGCCGCCCAAGGCCTCAGCGACGGCGCCATCGGCACCGGCGACCTGGTGTTCTTCGTCGTGGCCGCAGCCGCGCCGCTCACCGTCATGGCGGGCGTGGCCCCGCTGGCCATCGGCATGGCCGGGGACGCGGCACCGCTCGGCTATCTGCTCTCCGGACTGCTGCTCGTCGTCTTCGCCGCGGGCTTCACGGCGATGAGCCGGTTCGTGCGCAACGCCGGCGCGTTCTACGCGTACATCGGACGCGGCCTGGGACGCCCGACCGGGGCGGGGGCCGCGTATGTCGCGCTCTTCTCGTACAACGCGATCGAGGTCGGACTCCTCGCCGCCTTCGGCTGGTTCACCGAATCCGGCTTCGAGGACCTCACCGGCATCCATGTGGCCTGGTGGATGTGGGCGGCGGCCGGACTCGTCGCGATCGCCGCGCTCGGCTACCTCCGGATAACGCTCAGCGCCAAGGTCCTCGGTGTCGCGCTGGCCCTCGAAGTCCTGGTGCTGCTCGTCCTCGACGTGGGCGTCCTCGCGCACGGGGGCGGCCCGCAGGGCCTCGACCACGGCGCGCTCTCGCCCGCACGCCTCGGCGAACCGGGCGTGGGCGGCATGTTCGTCCTCGCCATCGGCGCGTTCATCGGCTTCGAGGCGACCGCCATCTACGCCGAGGAGGCGCGCCGCCCCGAACGGGCCGTGCCCCGCGCCACCTACATCGCGGTCGGCTTCCTCGCGCTCTTCTACACCTTCACCGTCTGGATGATCATCAACGCGTACGGGGCCGACCGCGCCCGGACGGTCGCGAACGGGGACGGCGGCGCCGACATGGTGTTCTCGGCCACCGAACGGTACGCCGGGGCCTGGGCGGCCGACTCCATGCACGTACTGATCATCACCAGCGCCTTCGCCGCCACCCTCGCCTTCCACAACGGCGCCGCCCGCTACTTCTACGCACTCGGCAGGGAAGGACTCCTGCCCGCACGCCTCGGCACCGTCTCGGCCAGGACACGGGCACCGGCCGCCGCGGTCGTCACACAGTCCGCCATCGCGCTCGCCGTGATCGTCGTCACCGTGCTCGGCGGGGCCGACCCGTACACCGTCACCTTCCTGTGGAGCAGCGGCTCCGGCATCCTCGGCGTGATGCTCATGCAGGCACTCGCCGCGCTCGCCGTGTACGGATTCTTCCGCCGCGACCGGCGGGCCGTGCCGGCCTGGCGGGTCGTCGCCGCGCCGCTGCTCGCCTGCGCGGGACTCGTCGTCATGACCGTCCTCGTCTGCGCCGACCTCGACCTGCTCACCGGCGCCTCGGACGGTGTGAACGCGGCGCTGATCGCGCCCCTGCCGGTGCTGTTCGTGGTGGGGGCCGGGCTGGCCCTGCGGCTCCGGCGGCGCGACCCGGCGGCGTACGAACGACTCACGACGGTGGACGCCGAACGCACCTGAGTGGTCCAGTGGTCTCCGAGCGATCAAGTCGACGACAACGGCAAGGAGCCGGCGACAGCATGACGGTGACAGAATGACAGCGACCACCCTCGTCTTCCTGGGCACCATCCGCACCGGCGACGGGGACGGTGACACCACGGCGCTTGCCGTGCGCGACGGCCGGATCGCCGCCCTCGGCGCAGCGGCCCGCGCACTCGCCCCGACCGCGGACGAGGTCGTCGACATCGGCGACGGACTGCTGATGGCCGCCTTCGGAGACGGGCACGCCCACCCGCTCTTCGGCGGCCTGGAGAGCTTCGGGCCGCAGATCAAGGAGCTGGACTCCATCGACGCGATCGTCTCCGAAGTCGGGCGCTGGGCGAAGGAACACACGGAGACGGAGTGGATCGTCGGCGCTTCCTACGACCCCGCGCTCGCGCCCGACGGGGAGTTCGACGCCCACTGGCTGGACGCCGCGGTACCCGACCGGCCCGTCGTGCTGCGCGCCCACGACTACCACACCGTCTGGTGCAACACCGAGGCGCTGCGCAGGGCCGGGGTGACGGAGACGACTCCGGAGCCGCGCCTGGGCTGGATCGTGCGCCGCGCGGACGGTACACCCCTCGGCACACTCCGCGAATGGCACGCCTGCGATCTCGTGCTCGACCAAGTGCCCTCGCGCGCGATGGACGAGCTGGTGGAGGCGGTGCGCCGCGCCGGGCACGCGTACGCGCGCGCGGGCATCACCTGGGTCCAGGACGCCTGGGTCGAACCGGAGACGGCCGAGGCCTACCTCGCCGCGGCCCGGCGCGACGCCCTCACCGTCCGCGTCGACCTGGCCCAGCGCGCCGACCCGGACCGCTGGCGCGAACAGCTCGGGCCGTTCTCCGCGACCCGCGCGCGTGTGGCGGCCGACGGCGGAGAGCTGCTCACCGCGCGGACGGTGAAGTACTTCAGCGACGGTGTCGTCGAAGGCGGTACGGCCGCCATGCTCGACCCCTACCTGGACGCGCCGCACAGCTGCGGGATGCCCGTGTGGGAGCCGAGCGCCCTCGCCGAGGCAGTGCGTGCCTTCGACGCCGAGGGCTTCCGGACGCACATCCACGCCATCGGGGACGCCGGTGTGCGCGCGGCACTCGACGCCATCGAGGCGGCGGCCGACACCAATCCGGCCTGGGACCGGCGCCCGGTGATCACCCACGTCCAGGTTGTCGACCCCGCGGACCTGCCGCGGTTCGCCGCGCTCGGCGTCATCGCCAACTTCGAGCCCCTGTGGGCACAACCGGACCCGCTCCAGACCGAGCTGTCCATCCCGCGGATCGGCGCACGACGGGCCGAGCTCCAGTACCCCATGGGAGAGCTGGCGCGCGACGGAGTGCGCCTGTCCTTCGGCAGCGACTGGCCCGTCAGCTCGCACGTCCCGCTGGAGGGCGTCCAAGTCGCCGTCACCAGGCGCACGTTCACGGGTGAGCCGGCGGACGGCTGGCTCCCGCACCAGCGGCTCACCGTCGACCAGGCGCTGACGGCGGCCACGACCGGCGTCGCCCACCAGGCGGGCGCCGACGACCGTCTGTCCCTCGCGCCGGGCGCCCCCGCCGACCTGGTCCTGCTCTCCGCGGACCCACGCGCGTGCGACCCGATGGACATCCGCCACGCGCGCGTGCTGGGCACCTGGCTGGGCGGCAGGCCCACGTACAGAGCGGCCTCCGTGGGGGAGTGACGTGCCCCTCAGTGGAGGGCGGCGCACCCCACCCTTTGGAGGACCGTGTGGCCGCTCCGGACGCCCGGCACGTCGTTGAGGACCTCGCCGTGCAGCTCGGTCCAGGAGTGGAAGGCGAACCGCGCGCCGATCGACGAACGCTGCCGGGCGATGACCGTCTCGGCGGGCAGCCCGAGCGCCGACAGATGGACGGCCAGTGCGAACGACCTGGCCAGGCAGAGCGCGTCGGGGGCGAGCAGGCGTACGACGAGCTGACAGTGGGGTAGTTCGCGGCGGGCGAGGCGGATCGCCGTCGCCTCCGGCAGGTCGCGGTGGGCACCCGCAGGCACGTGCAGATCGCGCAGCCGGGATTGCGCCGCGCCCCAGCCGTGCCTGTTCAAGGTCCACAGCGCACGTGCCGTGCGGGAGGCGGCGGCCAGCCGAACCGGGAGGGGAGTGCGCGGCAGGGGTCCGGCCGCGTCGTCGCCCCAGAGCAGGAAGGCCCAGTCGGCGGTCGCCCGCGGCTTCGTCGTCGGGACCGTCATGACGGCACGTCACCGGGTCCTGCGAGGCGGCTCTCGGCGAGCTGGGCGGCGAGTGACCGGATGCCCTCCCGCAGTTCGCCGTCGGCTGCGTCGATGCGCTCGGTGAGGTCGCGGACGGCCTCGTCGTACGTCTCGCAGCGCAGGGCCGTCTCCAGCATGAGGGTCGCTGTGGGGTTCAGCTCGAAGTAGACGCCGTCGGCGGTGTCGAGGAGGACCCCCGTACCGTCGGCGGGGTCGAAGACGGTCTGCTCGGCCAGTTGGATCAGCGGCATGTCGGTCTCCTTCACGAAGCCGGCCACGGCGGCCGTCACCGGCCCGTGGCGCGGGGTGTTCACTCCCTCGGCGCCGGGCCGAGCTTGTGCGTCAGGTCGCGCAGGAACAACTCGACCATGGCCGTGCACAGCAGGTTCTCCGCGTTGCGGCGCAACGCGCGGGGGTCGTCGAGGACGGCGGCCAGGCGGCGCGGATCCACGACGCCCAGGGCGGGCAACAGGGCGTCGGGCCCGCCCAGTACGTCCCCCACGGCGTCCGGATGGCGCAGGCACCACGTCTCGTCCGGCGAGCCGAGCCAGTCCCGTCCGTAGTGCCGCCACACGACGGAGGGAAGCTTCCGGCGGGCGGCGGCGAGACGCAGCACGGGCTTGTCGATGGTCCGGCCGGCGTACGGGATCACCCGGTAGGCGTTCGGCAGCCGGGCCGCCAGCCGGCGCAGCTCCCGGCCGCCCCAGGGTTTGGCGCAGTGAATGCCGTACGGCCGCCAGACCGTCAGGTTCAGGGTGTGCTCCTGCGCGGCGGAGTCCGGTTCGTAGCGCTCGGCCCCGGCGTCGGGAAGGGGGACGAGGAAGTCGCTCGCGCGTTCGGTCTCGGCGGTCGCTTCGGGGTCGTCGTAGAGCGAGTGGCCGGGGTGCAGACTGCGGACGATCCTGCTGAGTTCCCACCGGGAGCTGAGCAGGCCGCTGGCCATGGCGCACCGTTCGCGCCACGGGACGTCCGCGACGGCGACGTCGTAGAGGCCGTAGCGCAGGGGGCCGAAGACGACATCCCCGTCGAGGCCGGTGAGCACCGTGCGCACGCCGTCATCGGCGATCCGGCGGGCCGTCAGATCGAGGCGGCGGAACCACACGTGGTTGAAGGGCAGGGGGTGGTCGTGCCCGACCGGGAAGTAGGACTCGTCCTCACCGGGCGGGTCCACCGTCACCAGCGGGACCGACAGCTGCCGGCACACTTCACGCGCGCGTGGCCACTCGTCGGCGATCGGGTCGGCGGTGCGCATGTGGTACGCGGTGACCTCGGCCCCTTGTTCGACGAGCGCGGCGAGCACGAGGGCCGAGTCGACGCCTCCGGAGAGCAGGACGCCGATGCGGCCGGCGGACGCGTAGGGGCGGGTCTCCTCAAGGAGCAACTCCTGGGCGATGTCGGCGTACTGGCGCAGGGAGGTGCGGCGCGGCAGCGGGAGCGGGCTGATGGTGTCGTACGTCTCGACGCGCGCCGACCGGCCGTCCGCGACGACGAGGTGGCCGGGAAGCAGCCGCTCCATGCCCGGGAAGACGAAGACGTCCTCGCCGCGACAGGCGCGCCACAACGTCTCGGGGTCGAACTCCGGTGGTCCTTCGAGCAGGTCGCGAGGGTCGCTCGACCACTGCGTCCCACGGTCCGACGTACGGAAGAAGAGCTGTTCGGCGCTGCACACGCCGCGGAAGAGCACGACGCGCCGGGCGGTGACGACGGCTCCGGCGAGCTCTGGCGGCAGTCGGCGGAGCGCGGCGTACCGGCCGCGTTCGGTCTCCCGTACCACCCGCTCCACCTGGTCCGGCGTCAGCTCGCGCGGCAGAGGGCCCGCGAGGGCGAGGCAGGCGTTCGGGACCGGTTGCGGGACGGTTGACGGGGCGCTGACTCCCGCCGGAAGCCACTGGCAGACACCGTCGGCGGCGCGACCGTCGGCGTAGCGGGCGTCGAACGGGGCGTGCGTGAGGTCCACGGTGCTCGAGGGGACGGCTGTGCGCCCGGAGCAACCGGGGAACGCCGCGAAGTGCTGGCCGGCCATCGCGCTCCCGGGCTCGTCCCACGAGCGGAGCGGAGCCCATAGGGCTCCGCCCTGCGGTGGGGTCGGTCAGAGGATGTTGCCATGGCCGAGCAAGTCGGGAACTCCACGACGCAGTTGGCCGGTCAGCTTCTCCACCCGCCCGATCCGGACGATCTTCGGAGGCGTATAGCGCAGACGCATTGTGCTTCACCTTCCTCCTGCTCCCGGGTCGTCGCCGCAACGACGACATGTGACATATAGGGTGTTTGTTCCCTCTTCTTCCAGTTTGTGGGGTGGAGCGTGCCACGTCAAAAGCGGCAACCAGGCGAGCCGGAGACCCGGTGGTGACCGGCGCGGACCGCACCGGCTGCCCCGCCGGTGACGCGGGCCCGTACGCGATCTGCGCCCACGGCCTGACCAAGCACTACCCCGGCACCGAGGCGGTCCGCGGGGTCGACCTCCACGTACGCACCGGAGAGACCTTCGCCTTCCTCGGCCCCAACGGCGCCGGCAAGACCACCACCATCGCGATGCTCTGCGCCCTGGCCCGCCCCACCTCCGGGCACGCGCGCGTGGCCGGCGCCGACATCCGCACCGAGCCGCAGCGCGTACGCCGCGGTGTCGGCCTGCTCTTCCAGCACAGCGCCCTCGACCCGAACCTCAGCGTGGAACGCAGCCTCTATCTCCACGCCCGCCTGTACGGCCTGTCCCGCCCCCTCGCCCGGACCCGCGGAGCGGCGCTCCTGGAACTCACCGGGCTCGCCGAGCGCCGCCGGGACCGCGTGCGCACCCTCTCCGGAGGGCTGCGCCGCCGCCTGGAGATCGCCCGCGCTCTGCTCCACGAACCGGGCGTGCTCTTCCTCGACGAACCCACCCTCGGCCTGGACCCGCACGCCCGCGCCCACATCTGGGACCACCTGGCCCGGCTCCGCGCCGACCGGCGCACCACCGTCTTCGTCACCACGCACTACCTGGACGAGGCCGAACACTGCGACCGCCTCGCCATCCTCGACCGGGGCCGCGTCGTCACACACGGCACTCCGGCCGCCCTCAAGGCCGCCATCGGCGACGACCACGTGCGCGTACGCACCGCCGACGACGCCGCGGCGGCCGCCGTACTGCGGCAGGACCTCGCCCTGCACCCGGCCGCCGGGCCGGGCGGGCTGACCGTCGCCGTGGCGGGCGGCGCACAGCAGGTGCCCCGGCTGTGCGCCGCCCTGGCCGCCCGCGACATCCGCGTGCACGCCATCACGCTCACGGAACCCTCCTTGGACGACGTCTTCTTCCACCACACCGGCCGCCTCATCACCGGGAGCGGCCGGTGACGGCCCCGCCGGCCACCGAGGCCGCGTCCCCCCTGGTACGGGAAGTGCGCGCCGTCCACGCCCTTGTTCTGCGTGATCTGCTGCGCATGCTCGCCCAGCCCGCGCAGACGGCCCTGACACTGGTGCAGCCCCTGCTTTTCCTGCTGATCCTCGGCGGCGGCCTGGCGGCCCTGGTGCCCGCGACGGCCGTCGGCGGCGACTACCGCGCCTACCTCTTCCCCGGCGTGCTGGTGATGACCGTGCAGACCCCGGCGGTGACCGTCGGCATGCGGCTGATCACCGACCGCGAGAGCGGCTACCTCCGCGAGCTCCTGATGGCCCCCGTACGCCGCACCACCCTCCTCTGCGCGAGCTGCCTGGGCGGCACCGCGGAAGCCACCGTCCAGGGCGCGGTACTCCTGGCCACCGCGGGCGTCGTCGGGCTGCCCTACGACCCCGCCCTGCTCCTGACCCTGCTCGCGACCATGGTGCTGACCTCGTTCGTGCTCACCGTCCTGGCGGCCGCGCTCGCTCTCGGCATCCGCAGCGTGGAGTCCTTCCACATCCTGCTCAGCCTCGCCCTCATGCCGTTGCTCTTCCTCTCCGGAGCGTTCTTCCCCCTGACCGCGCTGCCCGGCCCGCTCGTCCAGCTGACGGCCCTCAACCCCCTCGCGTACGCCGTGGACGTGCTGCGCCGCAGCATCGAGCGGCACGCCCCCGGCGGCCCGACGGCCGACGGGGTGCGCTGGGGGGACTGGCAGGTCCCGGCCGCGCTGGAGATCGTGGTCCTCGCCCTGTTGGGCCTGGTCGTGCTGTGGTGGGCCGCCCGCCGGTTCGGCCGCCTGGAGTGAGAGACGGACGCACTACGCGATCGCCGCGCACGCGCGCGTGGCGCACCCCCGTGCCACGCGTGGTGACGAACTCCCTTGCAGGAAAGGCCTTCAGGCACACATGACATCTCACGAGACGGAGAGGGAGACGGAGACCGAGACCGAGACCGAGGCAGAGTCGGAGTCGGAGGCGGACGGGCATGGGGCGGGGCTCGCGGTGACCACCGCCGCGTTCACCTTTCTCCTCCTGCGGCTGTTCGCCGTGTCCGGCTACGACTGGCACACCGCCTTCGCGGTCCTCCACACCCTCGACCTGGACGACACCATCGGCCTTGTCCTCGGCACCGTCATGGCCGACTCGTTCGTCTCCGTGCTGTTCCTCGCGCTCCTCCTGCCGGTCGCCGTCCTCCGGTTCTTCACGGAGGCGCGAGCCCTGCGGGAGGCCAGGAACCGCGCACAGATGGCGGGCCGGCGGGCCGAGCGGCCCGACCTGACGGGGGCGATGCTGCTCGGAGCGGCGACGATCACCACCCCGTGGGTCCCGCTGGAGCGGATCGAGTTGGGCCACGCCAAGGGCCTGCGGGGCTATGTGATGCAGGCCGAGCCCGGATTCCTCAAGGTGCTCACCGAAAGGGAGCGGGAGTTCCTCATCCTGCCGGATGACGACGTGAGGTCGAGGGAGGAGATCGCGGCGCACTGAGTGCGGACTTCACGGGCGGGGCAGGGGCCGGACCGCGGGCGCCGTCAGCGCAGAACGATGGCCGTGGCGGCGATCCCGTTCCGCACGACCCACTGACCGGAGAACACCTTCAGCTCGACGCCCTCCACCACAGGCCCCTCGACCAGCAGCCGCGCGGTGAACGTCCCGTCCGCGACAAGCTCCACCCGGGCGTCCTCGAAGCCGAGCCACCGCCCGGTGAGCGGGAACCACGTCTTGTAGACGGACTCCTTCGCACTGAAGAGCAGCCTGTCCCAGGGCGTGGCCGGGTGCCGGGAGCCGAGCGCGGCGAGCGCGGCACGTTCCGTCTCGTCGGCCACGAGGTTGAGGACGTCCGGATCACGCAGGGGCTCGCCCGGCTCGGCGTCGATGCCGAGCGACGTCACCTCACCGGCCCGGGCCACGACCGCCGCCCGGTACCCGGCACAGTGCGTCATGCTGCCGACGACGCCGTCCGGCCAGCCCGGCGCGCCCCGGTGCCCCGGCAGGATCGGCGCGGGCGGCACCCCGATGCGGGCCAGCGCGGTACGGGCGCAGTGCCGCACTGTCGTGAACTCGTTGCGCCGCTTGGCCACCGCGTTCGCGACCACCGCCTCCTCCTCCGGGAAGAGGACGGCGTCGGCCGGGTCGTCGTGGGTCTCGACGACCGTGACGGGCACGTCGGCGAGCAGGGATGCCAAGGGACCCGCCGGGTCCGGGACTTGGCGCACGGATATGGAAGGTGACGTCACGAGAGATCACGGTACCGGGCGGACCGCGCCGGAGGGCGGCCTGTGGCCCACGCCACCCCACGGCCCTCCCGGGCACGGACCGCCCCCGACGAGCGCATACGCTGGCCTGATGCAGGACGAATACCGCACAGTGGCCCGCGAGGGCGTGCACGAGACCGAGATCAACCGCTCGCGCTTCCTGTGCGCCCTGGCACCCGCGGCCACCGAGCGGGAGGCCCAGGACTTCGTCGCACGCGTCCGCAAGGAACACCCGACCGCCAGCCACAACTGTTTCGCGTACGTCATCGGGGCCGACGCCGCCGTGCAGAAGGCGAGCGACGACGGCGAGCCCGGCGGCACCGCCGGCGTCCCGATGCTGCAGATGCTGACGCGCCGCGACATGCGGTACGTCGCCGCCGTCGTGACCCGCTACTACGGAGGGGTCAAACTCGGCGCCGGAGGACTCATCCGCGCCTACGGAGGAGCGGTCGGCGAGGCCCTGGACGTCCTCGGCACCGTCACCCGCCGCCGTTTCCGCCTGGCCACCGTCACCGTCGACCACCAGCGCGCGGGCAAGGTCCAGAACGATCTGCGGGCGGCCGGCCGCGAGGTGCGCGACGTCCGCTACGGCGACGTGGTCACGATCGAGATCGGCCTGCCCGACGCCGACGTGGACGTCTTCCGCGGCTGGCTGGCCGACGCCACCGCGGGCAGCGCCGTGCTTGAGCTCGGGGGAGAGGCGTACGGGGACGCCTGACGCGCGGGGCCCGGAGGAGGCGCGGGCCCGGAGCAGTTACGGGAGTGGCCACCCGTGATGTCCGACCCGCCCGATAGTCTCGGGAATCATGAGGCTTCTGCACACGTCCGACTGGCATCTCGGGCGATCGTTCCACCGCGTGAACATGCTCGACGCCCAGGCCGCGTTCATCGGCCACCTGCTGGCGACCGTGCGTGAGCGTGACGTGGACGCCGTCGTGGTGGCCGGGGACGTGTACGACAGGGCGGTGCCGCCGCTCGCGGCCGTCGAGCTCTTCGACGACGCCCTGCACCGGCTCGCGGACCTCGGCGTGCCGACGGTCATGATCTCCGGGAACCATGATTCGGCGCGCCGCCTCGGCGTCGGCGCGGGCCTCATCGACCGCGCGGGCATCCACCTGCGCACCGACCCGGCCGCCTGCGCGGAGCCCGTGATCCTCACCGACCCCCACGGCGACGTCGCGTTCTACGGCCTGCCCTATCTCGAACCCGCCCTGGTCAAGGACGCTTTCGGAGTGGACAGGGCGGGCCACGAGGCGGTCCTCGGCGCCGCCATGGACCGGGTGCGGGCCGACCTCGCCGCGCGCGCACCGGGCACGCGCTCCGTCGTCCTCGCCCACGCCTTCGTCACCGGCGGCCAGGCCAGCGACAGCGAGCGGGACATCACCGTCGGCGGGGTCGCGGCCGTGCCCGCCGGAGTCTTCGAAGGCGTCGACTACGCAGCCCTCGGCCACCTGCACGGCAGCCAGACCCTCTCCGCGCGCGTGCGCTACTCCGGCTCCCCCCTGCCGTACTCCTTCTCCGAGGCCGACCACCGCAAGAGCATGTGGCTCGTCGACCTCGGCCCCGGAGGGGACATCGACGCCGAGCGCGTCGACTGCCCCGTACCGCGCCCCCTCGCCCGCATCAGGGGAACCCTCGACGACCTGCTCGACGATCCCGGGCTCGCCCGCCACGAAGAGGCGTGGGTCGAGGCCACCCTCACCGACGCCTTGCGCCCCGACGACCCGATGGCCCGCCTCTGCGAGCGCTTCCCGCACACCCTCAGCCTCGTCTTCGACCCGGACCGGGCCCCCGACGACCCGGACGTCTCCTACGCCCAGCGTCTCCAGGGCCGCAGCGACCAGCAGGTCGCCGAGGACTTCGTGACCCACGTGCGCGGCGCCGGGCCCGATGAACGGGAACGGCAAGTGCTGCGTTCGGCGCTCGACGCGGTCCGCACCGACGCCACCCTGCGCGAGGTCGCCCGATGAGGCTCCACCGGCTCCGCATCACCGCCTTCGGGCCGTTCGGCACCACCCAGGACATCGACTTCGACGACCTCAGCACCGCCGGGCTCTTCCTGCTGCACGGCCCGACCGGCGCGGGCAAGACCTCCGTCCTGGACGCCGTGTGCTACGCCCTCTACGGCTCGGTGCCGGGCGCGCGACAGGGCGCGGGACAAGGCATGACGCTGCGCAGCGACCACGCGCAGCAGGGCACGCGCACGGAAGTGAGCCTCGAACTCACCGTCGCCGGGCGCCGCTTGGAGATCACCCGGCAGCCCCCATGGGCGCGCCCCAAGAAGCGCGGCACGGGCACCACCACGGAGAAGGCGCAGAGCTGGCTGCGCGAGTACGACGCGGGGGCCGCGCCGGCCGCCTGGAAGGACCTCAGCCGGTCCCACCAGGAGATCGGCGAGGAGATCACGCAGCTGCTCGGCATGAGCAAGGAGCAGTTCTGCCAGGTGGTCCTCCTGCCCCAGGGCGACTTCGCGCGCTTCCTGCGCGCCGACGCGGAAGCACGCGGAAAGCTCCTCGGGCGGCTCTTCGACACGCACAGGTTCGCCGCCGTGGAACAGAGGCTCGCCGAGCAGCGGCGCACCACCGAGGCCGAGGTCAAGGAGGGGGACGCCGCGCTCCTCGCCGACGCGCACCGCATGCAGCAGGCGGCGGACGACGGCGGCCGCGACACCGAGCTCCCCCTGCCCGACCTGGCGCCCGGCGACCCGGGCCTCGCCGGCGCCGTCCTCACCTGGGCGGCCGTCGCCCGCGCGAACGCCCGGGAGCGTCTCACCGTCGCCGACTGCGCGCTCACGGCCGCCGAGTCCGCCCAGGCAGCCGCCGAACGCGGACTCGGTGACGCACGCGAACTCGACCGCCTGCAGGCGCGGTTCGCCGAGGCACAGTCGCGGGCCGAAAGGCTCCACGCGCGCGCGGACGAACAGCGCGACCTCGAAGAGCGCCTGCAACGGGCCCGCAAGGCCGAGACGGTAGCCCCCGCGCTCGGCCTGCGCGACACCGCGGACGCCGACCACCGCCGCGCCACGGAAGCGGAGGCACGCGCGCGTGGCCGCCTGCCCGAGACGTTCACGTCCTCCGGCGCGGCGGGCCTCGCCGCCGCCGCGCGCACAGCGGCAAAGGAGCTGGGCGGCCTCACGTCGGCCCGGCGCGCCGAGCAGCGCACCGCCGAGATCGCCGCGGAACGCGCCGCGCTGGACCGCCAGGAGCGGGCGGACGACGAACTGCTCCAGGACGCGTCCGGCTGGCTCGACGGCTGGGAGACGACCCGGGGCACGCTCCAGGAGAACATCGAGTCCGCCCAGGAAGCCGCGACCCGCGCCGAGCGCCTGGCGGGTCGGCTCGAACCGGCGCAGGCCCGCCTCGACGCGGCCCGCCGCCGTGACCGCCTCGCCCAGGACGCGGCAGAGGCACACGAACGCGCCCTCGCCGCCCGCGAGTCCGCGACCACCGCCCACGAGCACTGGCTCGCCCTCAAGGAGCAGCGCCTCACCGGTATCGCCGCCGAACTGGCCGCGCACCTGACCGACGGCGCACCCTGCGCGGTGTGCGGCGCGACGGAGCACCCGGCCCCCGCACGGAAGATCGCCGGACACGTCGACCGCCACACCGAGGAGGCCGCCCTCGCCGCGCACCGCCGCGCGGACGAGTCCCGCACGGCCGCCGAGCGCGCCCTCGGGGACGTACGGGAATCCCTGGCCGCGGCGACGGCCGC
>NZ_JBFBEE010000024.1:0-125966 GCF_040683555.1 Streptomyces sp. NPDC093510 | reverse complement strand
CGATGATCCCCAGGGCCCTGGAGGCGATGCCTCCAGGGCCCATCGTGGTGGCGGAGCCACGAGACAACCAGTGTGATCGGAGAGACAGAACCTAGTCGGGCACCGCGTTGTCCGACGGGGCGTCGCTGCGGCCGTAGTGGCGCGTCGTGAACATGTACACCAGCCCCGCGAGCACCACGATGCCGCCGCTGAGCAGCACGATCCAGTTGTCGTACCAGGCGGCCTCGGGGGTGCGGGGCCAGGCGATGTTGACGATGGCGAAGATGCCGTAGGCGAGCGCGCCGATGTTGACGGCCAGGCCCCACCGGCCGAGCCGGTACTCGCCGCTCGGCTTCCAGCCCTTCAGGCGGGCCCGCAGCGCGGCGAGGACGACCATCTGGAACGCGGCGTAGATCCCGAGGATCGCGAAGGACACGATCTTCGTCAGGGCGTTCTCCGAGATCAGCGAGCCGACGGCGATCAGCGCGGGCACGACCGCCGCGATCAGCAGCGCGTACGGGGGGACCGCGCGCGCCTCCGAGAACTTCCGCAGCACCCGGTGCCCGATGATCATCTCGTCGCGGGCGTAGGAGTAGATCAGCCGCCCGGCCGCGGCCTGGAGGCTGATGGTGCAGGACAGGAACGAGATGAGGACGACGGCCATCACCGTCCGCGCGCCCGCCTCGCCGAGGGCGTCGAAGAGGACCCTGACCACCGGATCCGAGTCCTCCCCGGAGATCACCGCCCGGTAGTCGACGACGGCGAGGAGCAGCGTCAGACAGGTGAACGTCGCCGCCGCCCCGCCCACGTAGATGGTGCGGCGCATCGCCTTCGGGATCACCTTGCCGGGGTGCTTGACCTCCTCGGCGACGTCCCCGCACGCCTCGAAGCCGTAGTACTGGTAGAAGCCGATGATCGCCGCGCCGAGGAAGACCGGCAGGTAGGAGCCGTCACCGGCCGCGCCGAAGTCGTCGAAGAGGACGCCGAGGCCGTGGAAGCGGTGGGTGGTCAGCAGGATGATGCCGACGACGAGCGCACCGAGCAGCTCCGCGCTGAAGCCGACTAGCGCCGCCCACGAAAGGGCCTTCGTGCCCGCGTAGTTGATGATCACGGAGATGACGATCAGGGCGATCGTGCACAGCACGGTGGTGTGCACGGTGGGCTTGAAGCCGAGCAGGATCGCGATGTAGGGCCCCGCGCCGTACGCGACGCTGGTGATCGTGACGAGCAGCGCCCACATGTAGACCCACCCGGTCATCCACGCCCAGCGCTTGCCCCAAAGCCGTCGCGCCCACGGGTAGACCCCGCCCGCGACCGGATACTGCGCCACGACCTCGCCGAAGACCAGCGCGACGAGGAACTGCCCGCAGCCCGCCATGACGAAGGCCCAGATCATCGGGGGCCCGCCGTCGGCGAGAGCCGTGCCGAAGAGGGTGTACGTGCTCACCACGGGGGAGAGGTAGGTGAAGCCGAGGGCGAAGTTCGCCCAGGGCCCCATCTCCTTGCGGAACTCGGACTTCTCTTCCCCGGGAGCCGTCTGCCCGTCGGCGTCCGGTGTGCCGGGAGAGGGGGCGGGAGAGGTCACCGGGTCGCCCCTTCCGCACCCGCGTCCCCGGGGGCCGGCCGGGCCATGATGAGGTCCGCCGCGCGTTCGGCGGCGAGCAGCACGGTCACCATCGGGTTGATCGACGGCATGGTCGGGAAGATCGACGCGTCCACGATGCGCAGCCCGTCGTGCCCGCGCAGCCGCAGCTGCGGGTCGACCACCGCCATGGGGTCGTCCTCGGCGCCCATCCGGCAGGTGCCCGCCGGGTGGTAGACGGTGTGCGCGGCCCGCCGCCCGTACTCCGACAGGTCCGTGTCCGACGTGACGTCAGGACCCGGCGCCACCTCGCGCAGCAGCCAGTCGCTGAGCGGTGCGGTGGCCGCCACCTCGCGGGCGATCCGCAGCCCGTCGACGATCGTCCGCTCGTCGTGCCCCTCCGGGTCGGTGAAGTAGCGGAAGTTCAGGGCGGGTTTGACGGTGGGGTCCGCACTGCGCAGCCACATGCGGCCGATGGAACGGGCCCGCGGCACGTTCGGCGTCATGCAGACGCCGTGCTCCGGGACGGGATAGCCGAGACGTTCCGTATTGACGGTGAACGGCACCTGGTAGAAGTGGAACATCAGGTCGGGCCGCGGGCCGCCCGCCTCGTCCCTGCGCAGGAAGAGACCGGCGTCGGAGTCCATCGCCGAGTTGGGCGGCAGCGGGCCCCGGGTCTCCCACACCATCACCGACTCGGGGTGGTCGAGCAGGTTCTCCCCGATCCCCGGCAGATCCGCGTGGACCTCGATGCCCAGGTCGCGCAGCTGGTCGGCGGGCCCGATCCCGGAGAGCATCAGCAGCCGCGGCGTGTCGATGGCCCCGGCGCAGAGCAGCACCTCCGCCTCGGCCTCCAGCGTCGACACCGAACCGTCGGGGTTGCGGACCTGCACCCGGGTGAAGCGCCCCTCCTCGTCCTGCAACAGCCGGTACGCCCACGTCTCCAGACGCAGCGTCAGGTTCGGCCGGTCCATGATCGGATGCAGATACGCGACCGACGCCGAGGACCGGTTGTTGGTCTCCGGGTCGTACGCCAGGGAGAAGAAACCGGCGCCGTCGGTGAACGGGCGGGCGTTGAAGTCCTCGACGACAGGGACGCCGAGCCGCGTCGTCGCCGCCGTCACGAAGTCCTGCGCGATGGCGTTACGGTCGGCGGCGCCCACGGGCACGATGGTGTTCTGCAGCCGCGACCGGTACGGCAGGATCGTCTCGGGACCCCACCCCTCGCAGCCGCTCGCCACCCACTCGTCGAGGTCCTGCGGGAACGGCAGGAAGCTGATCAGGGTGTTGTGCGAGGAGCAGCCGCCGAGCACCCGGGCCCGGGAGTGCAGGATGTGGGAGTTGCCGCGCGGCTGTTCCTCGGTGGTGTAGCCGTAGTCGAACTCGCCGCCGAGCAGGTTGATCCAGTTGCGGAGCTTCAGGACGCGGTCGTCGCCGACGTCGCTGGGCCCGCCCTCCACCACGCACACCCGGGAGGCCGGGTCCTCGCTCAGCCGTGCGGCCAGTACGGAGCCCGCCGTACCGCCGCCGATGATCAGGTAGTCGTAGGTCGTCGTCTCGTCGTCCATGCCGTCGCCCTCTCTCTCGCCCCGCCTCGACCTGTCCGCTCAGCCCTTGAACCAGCCGGAGGGGCCCGGCTTCAGGTTCTGGTAGATGTGCTTGGCCTCCTGGTACTCGCGCAGGCCGGTGGGCCCGAGCTCCCGGCCGAAACCGGAACGGCCGAAGCCGCCCCACTCCGCCTGCGGCACATAGGGGTGGAAGTCGTTGATCCAGACCGTGCCGTGCCGCAGCCGGGCGGCGACCCGCTGGGCGCGGCTCGCGTCGTTCGTCCAGATGCCGCCCGCGAGGCCGTACCGCGTGTCGTTGGCCAGCTCCACGGCCTCGTCCTCGGAGCGGAACCGCTCCACCGTGACGACGGGACCGAAGACCTCCTCCTGCACGATCCGCATGGAGCGGTCGCAGTCGGCGTAGATCGTGGGCAGCAGGAAGAAGCCGCGCGACAGCTCGGGGTCGTCCGGGCGGCGCCCGCCGCAGACGAGCCGGGCGCCCTCGTCGCGGGCGATCTCCAGATAGCCCTCGACCTTCTCCCGGTGCTCCGCCGAGCTGAGCGGCCCGCTCTCGGTCTCCGGGTCCATGCCGTTGCCGAGCCGGATGGCACTCGCGCGGGCCGCGAGCCGCTCCACGAACCGGTCGTGCAGGGAGTCCTCCACGAGGAGCCGCGAACCGGCCGAGCAGACCTGCCCCGAGTGCAGGAACGATGCCTCGAGCGCGTGGTCGACGGCCGTCTCGAAGTCGCAGTCCGCGAAGACCACGTTCGGGTTCTTGCCGCCGAGCTCCAGCGCGAGGTTCTTCACGCCCGGCGCGCACGCCTCCATGATCCGGCGCCCGGTGGCCAGGCCGCCGGTGAAGGAGACCAGGTCCACCTCGGGGTGGGAGGACATGGCCGCGCCGACGGTGGCGCCAGGGCCGAGCACCAGGTTCGCGACCCCGGCGGGAGCGCCCGCCTCGGCGATCAGCCGCATCATGTGGATCGTCGAGAGCGGCGTCGTCTCGCTCGGCTTGAGCACGAAGGTGTTGCCCGCGACCAGGGCAGGGGCGACCTTCCAGGAGGCCTGCAACAGCGGGTAGTTCCACGGCGCGATCAGCGCGCACACACCGATGGGGTGGTACGTGACCCGGCTCAGCACATCGGGGCCGACGTCCACGACACGGCCGCCGTCCTTGTCGGCGATCTCGGCGAAGTAGCGGAACGCGTTCGACACGTCCTCGACGTCGATCCGCGCCTCGGCGAGCGTCTTGCCGGTGTCGAGGGACTCGACGTGGGCGATCTCCTCCTGGTCCCGCAGCAGGAACCGGGCCACCCGGAGCAGCACGTCGGCGCGCTCCCGGGTGGGCGCCCCCGACCAGTCGCCGCGGTCGAAGGCGCGCCGTGCGGCTTGGACCGCGAGGTCGACGTCCGCCTCGCCCGCGTCGTCGACCTGCTGGATGACGGACGCGTCGAACGGATTGACCACCTCCCGCCGCCCGCCTTGGACGGCCCCGGTCCACTCGCCGTCGACGAACAGTTCCGGCATCGTGGGCTCCCTAGCTCTCGTCCTCGGTGCCGAGGTCACCCACCGGCACGCACACCGGCACCAACATCGTCCGATCGACGCGCACCGGCCACGCGGACGCACCGGCCGGGGGAGGGTTGGACGCAGATGTGACCTGGTTGGGCTAGGGAGCCCGGCACCTTGACGGACCCTGAGCGGCCCTAGGCGACCCCGCCAAGCAGTACGGAGATACGATCCGCCGGAACCGGCCGGGAGTAGAGCCACCCCTGGCCCGTGTCGCACCCGATCCGCCGCAGCCGTGCCGCCTGGGCCGCGGTCTCCACGCACTCCGCGGTCACCGTGAGCCCCAGCCGGTGCGCGAGCTGCACCATCGCCTCGACGATGACCTCGTCGGCCCGGTTGGTGTGCTGCTCGCCCTCCTCGTACTGGAATCCGCGTACGAAGGAGCCGTCCAGCTTCAGGACCGACACCGGGAGGCGGCTCAGGTAGGCGAGGTTCGAATAGCCCGTCCCGAAGTCGTCGATGGCGATCCGCACGCCCATGTCACTGAGCGCCTGGAGCGCCTGGAGCGGCCGCCCGGCCGACCCCATGACGGCGGACTCGGTGAGCTCCAGCTGCAACAGGTGCGCGGAAAGACCGGTCTCGGCGAGGATCTCCGCGACGTCCGCGACCAGGTCCGAGTCCCACACCTGCCGCACGGCCACGTTGACGCTGACGAACACCGGCTCCCGCTCGGGGTGGTCGAGCTGCCAGCGCCGGGCCTGCCGGCAGGCGCTCCGCAGCACCCAGCGGCCGAGCTGCACGATCGATCCGTCCTCCTCCGCCAATCCGATGAACCGATTCGGCGTGAGCAGTCCGAACTGCGGATGCTGCCACCGCACCAGCGCCTCGACGCCGTGCAGGCCCTCGTCGTCGAGCCCCACCAGCGGCTGGTACTCCAGGACGAACTCGTCCCGCTCGACGGCCGGCCGCAGTGTGCTGGAGAGCGCCTGGCGGGTCATGCGGTGCGCGTTGCGCTCGGGGTCGAACAGCGTCCAACGGGCCTTGCCGTCCGTCTTCGCCCAGTACAGCGTGGTGTCGGCGGCCTGCATGAGGCCCGTCGTGGTGGTGCCCGCGGCGCGCCGCTCCACGACGCCGATGGACGCGGAGACGGAGAGCCGCTGCCCGGACAGGTCGAAGGGTTCCTGGAGGGCCCGCAGCGTCGTCTCTGCGAGGTCCGCCAGCTGGTCCGTGCCGGTCGAGTCCTCGACGAGCAGCGCGAACTCGTCGCCGCCGAGCCGCGCGACCAGCGGCGCCGCCGTCCTGCCGTACCCGGCGCGGTCGGCGCAGCGCGTGAGCCGTTCCGCGACGGCGGCGAGCAGCCGGTCGCCGACCCGGTGGCCGAGGGTGTCGTTGACCGCCTTGAACCCGTCCAGGTCGAGGTAGCAGAGCCCGATCCGGCCGGTGCTCGCGTCGTCGTACGTGCCCGCTTCGAGCGCGGAGGCGAGGCGCTCGAAGAACAGGTTGCGGTTGGGCAGCCGGGTCACCGGGTCGTGCATCTGCACATGGCGGAGGCGGGCCTGCAGCTCGCGGCGCGCGCTGATGTCGGCGGCGGCGAGCAGCACGGTCCCGCTCTCGTCCCGGCCCGCGGGCTCCGGCATCGGCGAGACCGTGATCTGCACCCACAGGGAGTGTCCGTCGGGGTGCTTCAGACGACGGGTGCAGCGCAGCCGGGCCTGCCGGCCGCGGAGCACCTCCAGATACGTGTGCCAGGTGCGGGCGTCGGAGGCCAGGTCGATCAGGTCGGCGGCGACGCGGCCGGTGAGCGCACCGGGCGCCTCGCCGAAGAGGTCGGCCAGCGCGTCGTTGGCGCTGACGACGAGGCCCTCGCCGTCGACGACCGCGAGAGGCAGCGGGGCGGCCGCGAAGGCGGCGCGGTAGTCGGACCGCTCCGTGCGGCGACGCTCCGTGACGTCGGCGCGGCCGCGGCCGGGCGCTGTGGCCGTGGGGATGGGCCCTTCGGACGTTCCGTTCACCGCTTGCTCCCGCAGTGCAGTTTGTTCTCGAACAGGTCTCGTCGGGCGGCGGGCAGGTGGCGGGCGGTGGTGGGGGGACCGGGGCCCGCGCAGGAAAGTGTGCCGATCATAGAGGCTGGCCAGATGCCCGTTCCAGCCGTACCACCGGTCCGGGCGGGGTCCACCGCCCTCGGCAGATCGTTTCTGCTCGGCCCTGAACTGCTTCCGATGCGACCCGATCGCTTGTGACGTTCCGTGAGCGGTCGGGGTGTCGTCCCCTCGCCTCTTACTCACTCGGAAGGGCCAGACAAACAGGGCGAAGACCACCAAAGCGTCACAAGGTGGGTGGGGTGTCCCGCATTCCGCACCCGGAGGTCGACGTGCCGCGTCAGCTCCCCCCTTGGGGACTCACCCGTGGAGGGGAGAAATCCCGCCTGCGCAGCACCGCCGCCTTCATCACCTCACTGACCGCGCTGGCCGCCACCTCTCTGGTCGCGGGCCCCGCGATCGCCGAGCCCGTCGCGGGACCGTGCGCCCTGCGCCGCACCGCCGCCCACCACTCGGAGGGCCTCGACACCTGGAACACCGCCTACCCCCGCCCGTCCAGGACCCTGAACGCGGCGATGGTGTTCCTGTCCTTCCCGGACTCCCCGCCGCTGACCACCCCCGAGGAGCTGACCGCCGACCACTTCCCGGCGACCAGCCAGTTCTTCGAACGCGCGTCGTACGGCAGGTTCACGCTGGTCCCGCACCCGCAGCGCGAGTGGGTCGAGATGCCGCACGACTCCCTCTCGTACGCCATACAGCGCGACTGGAACCCCAAGCGCCGCGCCGCCTATCTGCGGGACGCGGTGGCCGCCGCCGATCCGCACGTGGACTTCTCGCGGTCCGACATCGTGTACTTCGTCGCCGATCCGGACGCCCCCGGCGTCGACTCGGACGCCACGAAGGTGGTCAACTTCGACCGGCCGATGCGGGCCGACGGCACGGACATCCGGCGCATCGTCACCGTCTTCGAGCGGCACCCGCCGGACCGCAACGTCCTGGCCCACGAGACGGGCCACGTCTTCGACCTGCCGGATCTGTACCACCGGCCCACCGACGGCAAGGGCGACTGGGACACCCACGTCGGAGACTGGGACGTCATGGGCAGCCAGTTCGGTCTCGCCCCCGACCTCTTCGGCTGGCACAAGTGGAAGCTGGGCTGGCTGGAGCCGCGGCAGGTGCGGTGCGTGGGCGCGGGAACGGAACGGCTGACACTCGAACCGCTCTCGGCGGCCCCGGCGCCCGGCGCCCTCGGCGGCACCCGGCTCGCCGTGATCCGTACGGGCCGGGACGCGGTGCTCGCCCTGGAGGCGCGCGGCCCCGTGGGCAACGACCACGCGATCTGCACGGAGGGCGTACTCCTCTATGAGGTGCGCAGTGGTACGGCGTCGGGCGGCGGGCCCGTCGAGGTCGTGGACGCCCATCCGGAGTCCGAGTCCTGCTGGGGCGACTCGGTGTACCCGCAGCTGGCGGACGCTCCGGTGCGGGTGGGGGAGAGCTTCACGGTGCCCGGCCACGACGTACGCGTCCAGGTGGAGGGGCGGACGGCTTCCGGGGAGTGGACGGTGAAGGTCACGACGGGCTGAGGGCCGTGACTCCCGGTGGCCGCACACGCAAGAAGCCCATACGACCCCATACGACAAGCCCACGCAAGAAGCCCCTCGCTTCCGCGAGGGGCTTCTCACCGTCTGTGCGCCGCCAGGGACTCGAACCCCGGACCCGCTGATTAAGAGTCAGCTGCTCTAACCAACTGAGCTAGCGGCGCCTGCTGACGTCGTAGACCTTAGCACTCTGATCGCCGCGAGGAAAAATCGATAAGCGGAAGGCAGGGGACGCCGTCGACCTGGCCGCCCGCACGCAGGCCCAGAGGAACACGTCCGGCCCCGGAAGCCACGGGTGGCGGGTGCCGGGGGCCACCAGCCAGCGCGATCCGAGGCGCCCGCCGGGCTCCCCGCCCGCCACGAGCGGCGGCACAGTGACCGCGTCGCCCGTGCCGTGACAGAGCACGGGCGGGACCGCGGGGCCCCACTCCTCCCACTCCAGGAGGGCGGGCAGGCGCTGCGCGGTGCCGGGCGAGGCGAAGAGCAGGACGCGGCCGCGGTGCGCGGCGACCGGGCCCGAGCCGGGTCCTTCCTCCCACAACCGGTCGAGCATCCGGCGGCCGAAGACCGCGGGGACGCTCACCACGTCGAACGCGGACCCGCAGGGGAGCACGGCGGGGGCGGCGGGCCGGCTCCGCCAGAGGGCGAGAGCGCTGCGTGGATACGTTTCGGCGGAGGCGAGCCAGGCGGCTCCCTCGGCGGTGACGTCGCAGACGTCGTGGCTGGGCGAGGGGCTGCTCATGCCAGGTACATCTACCGAAAGGGGGCGTCGCATTTCCGGGAGTTGCCGGAAAAGGGGACGAAGACGGGTGTGGGGGAGTACCTTGCCCCCTTCGGCATATGCCAGAAGATCGTTGGACGGACCGACGCGATACCGGTGGGGCCCGGGGCTACTGCTTGTCCGCGCCGCCCCGCATCAGGTCCCGGCCGAACTCGACCATCTTCTTCGCGTAGTCCTCGGTCCACTCCGCGCGCTCCGCGATCAGCGCGGGCGTCAGCCGGTCGAAACGGCGGGGATCAGCGAGCTGCGCGGCCGCTATGGCCTGGAACTCGACGGACCGGTCCGTCGCGGCGCGGAACGCGTGGGTCAGCTCGGTGGCCCGGTCGAGGAGCTCGCGCGGGTCCTCGATCGACTCCAGGTCGAAGAAGTGCTCCGGATCGGCGCTCGCTTCCGCCGGCTCGAAGAGCAGGGGCGCGGGTCGCATGCGCTGCTCCGTGCGCTGTTCGGTCCGGGCCCGCTCGGGCTCCGCCATGGTTGTTCCTCCTCGTACGGTGCGCGCCGTCCGTCCGGTACCGGCCGACTCTCATTCTCCCTTGCCGCGCAAGTGGGCCCGGTCCCGTCAGGGGCGCGGGCAGTCGCGACGAGCCGCGGCCGCGTGTGCGCAGATCCCGGCAGACGCGTTGGCGGCTTTCCTGTGGCTCTTGCCGCACAAGTGTCGCCGAGTGCTGTGCAGGGGCGCGGGGAACTGCGCGCTCGGCCCACGACGGGCCGCGGCCGCGTGTGCGCAGATTCCGGCAGGGGTGTCGGCGGCTTTCCTGTGGCTCTAGCCGCGCAAGTGTCGCCGAGTGCTGTGCAGGGGCGCGGGGAACTGCGCGCTCGGCCCATGACGGGCCGCAGTCGCGTGTGCGGCATTCCTGTGGCTGGTCGCGCAGTTCCCCGCGCCCCTAGCGGGGCGCCCAGGCCACCCGGTGCTCGGCCAGGCGGGCCAGGACCGCGTGGTTCGCCTCCCAGCCGTCGGGGCTGTTTCCATTGGCCGCCTCCGGCGGCGTGCCGGACTCCGTCCGGCGCGAGGCGTCCGTCGGCTGGGTGCGCCCCTAGCGGGGCGCCCAGGCCACGCGGTGCTCGGCCAGGCGGGCCAGGACCGCGTGGTTCGCCTCCCAGCCGTCGGGGAACTTCACCGTGACGCCCAGCTGGACCGGTTCCGTCGACGGGTGGTCGTCCAGGAGCGTGCTGACGCCCGCGCGGCAGACGACGATGCACGCGTGCCGGTGGCGGGACGTCAGGACGCAGAGACGGCCCGTCTCCAGATGGAACGCCGTGGCGTCGGGGCGGCCCGAGAGCGGGTGCAGGACCACCGTCACGTCGTACTCCCGGCCCTGGAGGCGGTTGGCCGTGTCCACCGTGACGTCCATGACGCCCAGGTCCGCGAGGGCGGCCCGGACCGCCGCCGCCTGGTCGCGGTGGGCGGTGCCGACCGCGATCCGGTCGGCCGTGAGCGGGGCCGGGTCGGAAGCCCGCTCCGACGTGGCCGCACCGCCCCGGTCCAGAAGGCGGCGGACCACCTGCGCCAGCGCGCGGACGGCCTCCGGATCCGTGCGCGGCGTGTTCCGCGCGGGCAGTTCGAGCAGGCCCCAGCCCGACTCCGCCGCCTCGTCGATGACCCGGTCCGGAGCCGAACCGTCCGACGCCACCGCGAAGCTCAGCGCCCGGTCCCCGTGCCCCGTGCCGCTCCGGAACGGCGTGTACGGGTAGAACGCGTCCGAGACGAGGGGCGCGGCCGACGCGGGCAGCCGCCAGGACACGGGCAGGCGGTGCTGCGGCAGTTCGGGATTGTGGGCGAGCAGCGTCGTCACGGCGGACGCCGAAGGGTCGTACGAGAGACCCGCCCACTGCTCCGCGCCGACGATGGAGAACGGGTCCAGCTGCCCCGGGTCGCCCACGAACAGTGCCCGCTCGAAGAGCCCGGCCACGGCGAGCAGCGCGTCCGAGCGCATCTGGTACGCCTCGTCGACGATGGCGTGCCCCCACGGCGCGTCGAGCTGGTCGGCCTTGACGTGCGCCCACTTCGCCGCCGTCGAGATGACGACGTCGAGGCCCGCCAGATCTCCCGCCTTCGTCGACTTGCGGACGTTTGCCAGGTCGTCGAGCGCCTTGTCGTACGGATCGGGGTCGCTGCTGTGCAGACGGCCCACCGGCAGCTCGGGGTCCTTCTCGGCGAGCCGCAGGACCAGGTCGTCCACCTGCGCGTTCGTCTGCGCGATCACCATCAGCGGGTGGCCCGCCGCGGCCAGTTCGCGGGCCGCGCGGACCACGAGCGTCGACTTCCCCGCGCCGGGCGGCGAGTCGACGACGACGCCGCGGTGCGTGCCGTGCAGCGTGTCGTGGAGGATCGCCTCCGTGGCGCGCGCCGCCTCGGCGCCGGGGTCGAAGGTGCCGCCCGCGGGCGGGGCGAGCTGCATCACAGGGTGTCCTCCGCGGTCACGGGGTCGGGACTCTCCACGGCGTCCGACGGCGGGCCGCCGTGGGTCCACGGGGTGGCGTCCGGGTCGGGCAGCTTGGGGCCGCCGCGCTGCTCGTGCTCGAAGAGCGTCCAGCAGACGCGGTCGCCCTTCTCGGGGACCGACCCGGGCTCGGGCTCCTTGCCGCGGCCCATCTTGTCGGTGACGCGCAGCACGACGATCTCCTTCTCCGTGCCGCCCTCACCTCCACCTCCACCTTCACCCTCGCCCGCGTACGCCACGAACTCCGCCGTCTGCGGCTTGCCGCCGAGGTCGCGGTACACCTTCGTGCGCTCGCCGAGATGCGGGTGGTCCTCCGTGCGGACGGTGACCAGGGGGCGCGGCCGCGGGCTCTTCGCCTCGGTGTACGCCATGACGACCTCGGTCACCTCGCCCACGAAGGCCTCGCCCGCGAGCCGGCGGCCGGCCATCACCAGCGGGTCGTCGAGGGCCTCCTGGGCCTCCAGGCGGGCCTGTTCGCGCTCGCGCGTCGCCAGCTTGTTCGCCGCGGTGACCGCGTCGTCGACGCGCGGCTGCGGCGGCTCGCCCGCCGTCACACGGTCGCGGTGACCGGTGAACGACCAGCGGTCGCGCGTCCACCGGTCCGCGACGTGCGCCGCCTCGGGAAGCGTGCACAGGGCGTCGAGGCCGCGCCACACGGCGTCCCAGGTGGGCCGGGTCCTGCTCTCGACCAGGGCGTGGATCTCCCGCTCGGCGGCGGTCAGGAGCGCCAGCCGTTCGTCCGCCTGGACGCCGTCCTCGGCGGCGGCGAGGGCGGTGCGCGCGCGGTCGTAGCGCTCGATGGCGGGGGCCAGCAGGTCGTTGTCGAACGCCGGGTCGGTGGCCGGGCCCGCGGGCGGGCACAGCAGCTGGCCGGCCGCGTCGCGGCCCAGCTCGGCGCGGAGCGCGGCCTCGGCGCCCGAGGTGCCCTCCGGGGCCTCGATCCAGGCGAGCAGGGCGCCCAGATGCAGGTCCTCCAGGCTGGACTGGCCCGTCGCCCAGTGCCGGGTGAGCAGCTCTGTCATGGCGACGAGCAGCGACGAGCCGGGCACGCGGGCCCGCTCACCGAAGTGCGTCAGCCAGCGGCCGAGGAGGGGGACGCGGGGCGGGGCGGGGTAGGGCGCGTCGGGGTCCTGCTCGGCGGTGCGGCGAAAGCGCATGGAGCGGCCGAGGAGCCGTACGAACTCGATGCCCGCGCGGCTCGGGACGATCAGCTGCGGGGCGTCCGCGCAGAGCTCCACCTCGACCTTGACGCGCTTGCCGGTCTCGGGGTCGGTCTCGTTGCGCTCGGCGGCCTCGACGTCCTGCCCGTACGCGTCGACGTACGGCAGGACGATCTCGGCGAGCTGCGCGAGGAACGCGAAGCGGAGGTCGCGGTCGCGGGGCTGCGGCACGACGAGCAGCCGGGGCGAGGTGCGCTCCGTCCCGACGAGGGCGCCGAGTGGGGCGCCCGCCTCACCTGCGGTGATGAGCGGAACGAGCACGAGCGGCCGCTGGGAGAGATGCCGGTGCCGAACCGTGGCCCGAGCCTGCGCCCGCCCCCCACGGACGGCCTCCAGCCGAGCAAGACTGTCAATCAACGACACAGATACCCCACTTCCCCCTGCACATCCCGCCCACCCAACCCTGAGCAAGCCACCCTGCTACCCCCACAACAGCCACCCACCGAGCCCCTGCCCACGCGGCGGTTGCCCGCCCAGCCCCTGCCCGCGCGGCGGTTGCCCAGGCAGCAGCCGCCCACCCAGCCCCTGCCCGCGCGGCGGTTGCCCAGGCAGCAGCCGCCTGCCCAGCCGCTGCCCGCGCCGCTCCTGCTCGCCCAGCCACTGCCCGCGCCGCGGTTGCCCGCGCCGCCCCTGCCCGCCCAGCCGCTGGGCGGCGGCTCTTCCCCGCTCGCCTGCCTGGGCACCAGGCGGTGGAAGGGCGGGTGGGTGGGGAGGTGACGTCCGGGCGACGACACGACGGTCAGCACTCCGCACCGCCCAAGGCGCCCACGCCAGAACCCGCGCCCACGCCAGACAACGCCTCCGCCCGCAACCCCGCCGCCCTCCGCAGCGCCGCCACCGCCGGATCGTCGGGGTCGCCCGACGAGCCGTGGGCGGCCGCCAGGACCTCGCCGATGGTCGTCAGGCCGCCGAGGTCACCGCGGAGCGAGCGGCCCAGGGCCGTCACCTCGTCCTCCTCGCGGGCCCGGTCCCGGCAGTGGAAGGCCAGCTCGCAGGTGGAGAGGCACTCGGGGGCGTACGCCGCGGGGACCGACTCGACCGCTGCCCTCAGCTCGTCGGCGGGGCGCCGCACGTCGAAGGTCGTGCCCTCGGGGAGCTCCGCCGCGATGTCCTCGACGCGGGTCAGGCGGGCCAGCTGGCGGCGGGTCACGGACAGCTGCTTGCGGACGTCGATCGCGGACGCCGTCGGCTGGTTCGAGAAGTCCTTGGGGCAGACCAGGAGGACGTGGTGCCGGACGCGGGGGGCGGCCTGGTCCGAGTGCATGCGTTCGGCCACCCGCTCCAGCGCCAGTGCGTACACCGCGGACTGGCGCGCGGCCGCGCCCACCTTCGCCGCGTCAGCGGAACCGTCGATCATCGGGAAGGACTTGATCTCGACGACCGTCCAGCTGCCGTCCGGGTGGACGACCACCGCGTCCGGCTCCAGGAAGGCGGGCGTTCCCGCGACGTCCAGGGCGAGCATGGGGTGGTCGAGGAGCGTCCAGCCACCGGCGCCGGTGGCGTCCCGCAACGCGAGCGCGGTCCGCGCGGCACGGCCCTCGGGGCCCGCCGCGGACAGGTCGGGGACGGAGGACCCGCCCGGCACCGGCTCGGGCCCGCCGCCCACACGCGCGTGCGTCAGGCGCAGCAGCTCCGCACCGCCGTCGGCCTTGACCCGCGCCTCGAAGGCGTTGCCCCGCATGAACGCGAACTGGGACTGGCCGAAGCCCGAGGGGGAGCCCAGCGACTGGGCGAGCGCCGTCTTGTCCACGCCCGCGCCGTCGAGCAGCGCGCGCCGTCTGCACCCGGGGTTCGCCGCGAGCGCGGCCAGCGCCCGGGCGTCCAGCGGCCGTGCGGGAAGGTCCGCGCCGCGCAGCTCAGTGAGCCTTGCCCAGGCTCTCGGCCTCGCTGGGGAGGGGGATTCCCCAGCCCGGAGCGGCTTCCCCCGCGTCGGCGGGTCGGCCGGCGTCTGCGGGGCGGGCACTCGACTCGGCGCCGGAGGTGGCACTTTGCTTGCGCTGTCGGGGAAATCGCTCACCTGTCGAAGTCTGGCATCCAGCACTGACAAACGAGGGCTCCGCGACGGATGAGGGACCGGAGGACGGCAGGAAGCGTGCCCGCAGCCGGTTCATCACGGGTTTCGTGAGCCGCTGCACGGGCCGCACGAGGAGCAGACCGACACCCATCACCGCGGCGCCCGCGAGCGCGTCGAAGAGGTAGTGGTTGGCGGTGCCCATGACCACGATCGTGGTGATGAGCGGATAGGCGATCGCGGCCACCTTGGTCACCGGGGAACGCCCGCACCGCCACAGCATCACGCCGCACCACAGCGCCCACCCCACATGCAGGCTGGGCATCGCCGCGTACTGGTTGGTCATCCCGCCGAGGCCGCGGGGCGCGCTCGCCTCGCCGCCCCACCAGCCGTAGTTGCTGTACTGCGCCATGGTGTCGACGAAGCCGTACCCCTTGCTGAGGAGCCGGGGCGGGCAGGTCGGCAGGAGCGTGAAGCCGACCAGGCCGATCATGGTGGAGATCATCAGCCACGCGCGTGCGGCCCGGTAGCGGATCGCGCGGCTGCGGAACAGCCAGACCAGGACGGCGGGCGTGACGAGGTAGTGCAGCGAGGCGTACCAGAAGTCCGCGGGGACGCCGATCCAGGCGTTGGCGGTGAAGAGACGGTTCAGCGGGGTCTCCGCGTCGATGCGCAGGAACCGCTCGGCGTTCAGGATTCCCACGCCGTGGTCGATCGCACTGGAGACATCGCCTCGGACGATCAGCCGGCCCGCCGAGTACGCGGCGTACACCAACACGATCAGCGGCAGCTCCGTCCACCAGCGCAGCCGGGGCGCGGATATGCCCGTGATGCCCGGCACGTCGGTCTTCGGCATCCGATAGGTCCCCCATCGTCTCTGTTCACACGGCGTATGCCGCCGCCTCACTTTACGGCGTACGCGAAGGCCGTCGAGGAGTCCCCCGGTCGTCTTAGACGCAGAGATCGGCGGCCGGGTTGCCAGACCCGGCAGGTGCTCGATCAAGGGTGGGCGATGATGGAGGGGGCAGGTGTGCCCTGTCCGTAAAAAGCATCAAAAGTGTCATCGGCACGAGTGGCCGGATGCACGTGCGTACGACTTGGAGAGATCTTCATGGCCCCCCGCATCCTGCTGGCCCGGCACGGACAGACGGAATGGTCCCTGTCCGGGAAGCACACCGGCAGGACCGACATCCCCCTTCTCGACGAGGGCCGCCGCGGCGCCAAGCTCCTGGGCGAGCGGCTGCAGCGCGCGCCTCACGACGGCCTTCCCGGCGTCGAGGTGCGCACCAGCCCGCTCTCCCGCGCGCGGGAGACCTGCGAGCTCGCCGGGTTCGGGGACCGTGCCACCACCTGGGACGCGCTCATGGAGTTCGACTACGGCGCGTACGACGGCATGACCCCCGCCGACATCCGGGCGATCCGTCCCGGCTGGCTGATCTGGCGGGACGGCGTCCCCGAGGGCGAGACGCTGGCGCAGGTCTCCGCGCGCGCGGACGAGGTCGTGGACTGGGCGAGGAGCGCCGACCGCGACGTGCTGGTCTTCGCGCACGGCCACATCCTGCGGGTCATCGGCGCGCGCTGGCTCGGCCTCGGCATCGAGTTCGCCGCCCGCATCCGGCTCAACCCGACGTCCCTCTCGATCCTCGGCTGGGCCTACGGAGAGCCCGCCGTCGAGTCCTGGAACGAGACGGGACACCTGGCGTAAGCCCTACCGCACGGCGCGCGGCACGCACGCGTGTCTCTCCAGGAAGTCGCTCACCCCGGAGGCGCTGCGGTGCGGCAGGAGCACCCGGGCCGTCGTGTCGAGCATCGACTGGATGCGGGAGGACTGCACCTCGCCGAGGAGGGCGAGGACCTCGAGTCCCGCCGCCGCAGCCTCGTCGGGGCGGCCGGCGCGCGCCAGGTCGTCGGCGAGCTCGGCGGTGTAGAGCGCGATGTTCCGGGTGAACTGCGGGGTCTGCGAGGAGGCGGTGGCCGCGGCGAGCCGGGCGTGTCCGCTCGCCCGCTCCCACTCGCCGAGGGCCGACCAGCACTGTGCCTCCAGGCCCGCCAGCTCGGCGGGGCCGTAGAAGCTCATCCACTCCGGGTCGTCGTCCCGGACGCCGCGGTCGAAGAGCCTGTGGGCGCGGGCGAGGGCCTGCTCGCACCCCGAGCGGTCGCCGAGGCCCGCCCAGCCGCCGGCCTCCCGCAGCACGATGAGCGAGAGCAGCCGGTGGGAGCCGAGGTGGCGGGCGGCGCGCGTGGCCGCCTGGGCCGCCCGCACCGCCTCCCGGGGCCGCCCCGCGTCGCGCGCGAGGAAGGCCGTGTTGCAGAAGGCGTGCGCCTCCAAGGCGGCGTCTCCGGAGACCCGGGCCGTCGCGAGAGCCTCGGCGTAGTGCGAGCGGGCGTCGTCGAAGCGGCCCGAGTCGTGCGCCAGCCAGCCGACGGAGATCGCCAGCTCACCGGCGCCCGCGTGCAGCCGGTCCGAGGTGGACTGCCGGGTGGTGGTCCCGGCGTCGAGCAGGGTGTAGGCGGTGCGCAGGGGGGCGGCCGCGCGCCGGTAGAGCCCGTCGGCGCCGTGCCGGTCGTCGAGCAGCCTGATCTTGCGCACGGCCTCCTCGACCGCGACGGCCTCGGCCTCGCCGACCTTGCGGCCGCGCAGGGCGACCGCTTCCGCAGGACCGCCCAGGGTGAGCCCGATGGGCCCCAGGGCGGCGGCCACGGTGGCCGTCGAGCCGGTCATGAACGCGCGACGCTGCACGTCGCTCTCCTCGTGGGTCTGGACCGCGTACGGATCGCAGGCGCGGGGATCGGACCCGGACGGATGGGACTCGTACAAGTGGATCGTGGTGGTCGGTTGTTCGGTGCGCGCCCCCCTTCCGCGCACCAGCGCGCGGGGGGCGAACCCCAGGTCCGTCAGCGTCCGGCCGGGGAACATATGCAGGAACACGCGTTCGTAGGCGTAGTTGGGGCAGCGGATCTCGCCCGCCTCCACGCGCCCGATGTAGCGGGCGTCGCAGCTGACGCGCTCGCCGATC
The DNA here is from genome assembly GCF_040683555.1 of Streptomyces sp. NPDC093510. NCBI lineage: Bacteria > Bacillati > Actinomycetota > Actinomycetes > Kitasatosporales > Streptomycetaceae > Streptomyces > Streptomyces sp. NPDC093510. The sequence continues at coordinate 108,242 of NZ_JBFBEE010000024.1, read as the reverse complement.
TCGCGGGCGGAGCGCCGGACGGCCGCGGCGAACTCGCCCGGTGAGCGCTGTCCGCGGAGCTGTCGGAATGCAAGGTTCGGTCGTGGGGACTGAGTTGACGATGCCATCGGTGACGACGCCATGGCCGGACCCTCTCGTGCGGATCGTGCCGGATCGTGCACACGCTCGCGCACTGGACGCCGCGCCCTGGATCTCGCGGGCCCGCCCTGTTCCGGCGGAGCACGAACGTACCGGTTGTCATGGGTCCACCACGCGGAGTTTGGCTACAAACCGGATATCTCACCCGGCATCCGCCATGAACTGCCATCCTTTGCGGCGGCGTGCCGCAGTGCCTGTTGACGCTTTCGCGCGTTGAACCATGAGGAGCGGGAGCCGGGCGGCTGCCGCACTGGCGAGGAGGGTTTCCTTGTTGGAGATCGGCATGGAGAGCGGCGACCCCTGTACGGGGGACGGCTCGTCCCCGGCATCGCTGACGACGGCGCGGCACCGGCCCACCCAGGACGGCAGCGTCTTCCCGCCGTCCGGCGCGGCGACCTGCGACGACGAGTGCTGCGACCTGGTCACGGTGCCGGCCAGGCAGGGCCTCGAGGCGGTCGACATCCTGCGCCGCGGCGCGGGCGACACCATCGGCCCGGTGCTGCACGACGGCGGCTGCGACACCCTCGGCTTCCTCGTCCCGCCGGGCACCGCCGACGGCTGGGACCTGCCGGGCAGCGCCTGCACCCAGACCTTCGGACGCGGCATGAGCGTGTACGCGGAGCCGGGCCTCGCGCAGGGCGGGCAGACCGCCCCCGCCGTCCCCGAGCCGCCGGTCGCCGGCACCGGCTGGCTCCTCCCGCCGGGCGGCGAGACCGACCCCGTCACGGACCCGGCCGTCCTGCGGGCCGCGCTCGGCCAGGCCGCCCGCACCATCGAGGCCGCCGACAACTGCCGCTGACCTCTCCGGCCGACCTTTCCCGCATCCCGGCCCCCGCACGGGGGCCCCGCACGGGCCGGCGGGCCGCGTCGTCCGCGTACGCCGATAATGGCCGGATGGCTAGGAACAAGCGGGCCCGGGAAGCGCGGGAGGCCGTCGTCGAGAAGGTGGACGGCGGACTCGCCGAGCTCATGCCGGACCGGGACAGGCCGCGCGCCTGGACGCTGCTCGTGGACGGCGCCCCGCAGTCCCACGTCGACCTCGACGACCCCGCGTACCTCGACTTCGAGTACCAGCGCAGGATCGGCCACATCGCCGACCTCGTCGCCCCGCCCGGCAAGCCGATACACGCCCTGCACCTCGGCGGCGGCGCCTTCACCCTCGCCCGCTACATAGCCGCGACCCGCCCCCGCTCCACCCAGCAGATAGTCGAGCGCGACACCGCCCTCGTCCAGCTCGTCCGCCGCGAGCTGCCCCTGGACCCGCAGACCCGGATACGGGTGCGCGGCACCGACGCCCGCGAAGGTCTCGCCAAGATCGCCGACGGCTGGGCGGACCTCGTCATCGCCGACGTCTTCAGCGGCGCCCGCACCCCCGCCCACCTCACCAGCACCGAATTCCTCACCGACGTGCGCAGGGTTCTGAAGCCCGGCGGGTACTACGCCGCCAACCTCGCCGACGGGCCGCCCCTCGCGCACCTGCGCGGCCAGCTCGCCACCGCCGCCGCGCTCTTCCCCGAACTCGCCCTCGCCGCCGACCCCGCCGTGCTCCGCGGCCGGCGCTTCGGCAACGCCGTGCTGCTCGGCTCCGACCGGGCGCTGCCCGTCGCCGAACTGACCCGGCGCTGCGCGGGCGACCCGCACCCCGGCAGGGTCGAACACGGCCGCGGGCTCAAGGACTTCAGCGGGGGAGCGGCCGCCGTCACCGACGCCGCCGCGGTCGCCTCACCGGCGCCGCCGCCCTCGGTCTTCCGCTGACACGCCCCGGGCCCCTCGAAGCTCAGGACTTCTCGATCTCCACCCGCGGTGCCGTGTCGTGCCACGTGCAGAACACCGACACCTGGGCCGCGCCCCCGGTGAAGTCCACCCGGATCCACTTGTCCTGCTTCCACGTCCGCACCGACCAGCCCGCGGCCGGGGTCGCCGAGACCAGCGTCGCGGAGTCCTTGCCGAGATCGAGGACGACCCGGCCGCCGTCGGTGCTGTAGCTCTTCACCGTGCCGGTGCCGGAGCTTGTGGGCGGCGGGGAGGACTTGCCGGATTGCTTTCCGGAGGGGGCGGGGGATTTCGGGGACTCCGGTGACTCGGACGACTTCGCCGGTTTCGACGGCCGCCGGGACTTCTCGGCCGGCGCGGACTCGGGCCGGTGCGTCGAGGACGCCAGCGGCTCGGCGTGGTCCGCGCCGCCGTCGTCGCCCGCCAGCGGCAGGGCCCGCGGCGGGTCGTAGGCGGTGCCCGCCATCACCGTGTGGACGCCCCACCAGGACAGCGTGACCGCCGCGCCCGTGGCGAGCGTCCACGCGATGGTGTGTACGAGTCCTCTGTGCATCGCGGGCCATACTGCACCACGTTCCGCGGCTCTGTCCCCCGGGGCGGGGCGTCCTCCCGGAGAGGACCGCGTTCCTCCGTATGGCGTACGGTGCCGCCCATGGCAAGTGTGCTCGTCGTCGAGGATGACCAGTTCGTACGCTCCGCCCTCATCCGGCATCTGACCGAGGCATCGCACACCGTGCGCAGCGTCGGCACGGCCCTGGAGGCGCTGCGGGAGGTCGCCCATTTCCGCTTCGACGTGGTGATCCTGGATCTCGGCCTGCCCGACCTCGACGGGTCGGAGGCACTGAAGATGCTCCGCGGCATCACGGACGTCCCCGTGATCATCGCGACCGCGCGGGACGACGAGACGGAGATCGTGCGGCTCCTGAACGACGGCGCCGACGACTACCTCACCAAGCCGTTCTCCGTCGAGCACCTCTCGGCGCGCATGGCCGCCGTGCTGCGCCGCGCGCGTGTCCCGGCCGGCGACGTGCCGCCGAGCAGCGTGCTCCAGGTCGGCGGGCTCTGCATCGACCCGCTGCGGCGCCAGGCCGAGCTGGACGGGGCGCGCCTCGACCTGACGCGGCGCGAGTTCGACCTGCTCGCCTTTCTCGCCGGGCGGCCCGGCGTCGTCGTGCCGCGCAAGGAACTGCTCGCCGAGGTCTGGCAGCAGAGTTACGGCGACGACCAGACCATCGACGTACATCTGTCGTGGCTGCGGCGGAAGCTGGGCGAAACGGCCGCACGCCCCCGCTACCTCCACACTCTGCGCGGGGTCGGCGTGAAGCTGGAACCGCCCCTGCCGGAGCACGCGCGGTGAGGTGGGCCCTCGTCAAGGTCTGCCTGGCCGTCACGACGATGGTCGTGGTGGCCTTCGCGGTGCCGCTGGGCCTCGTCGTCAAGGAGATGGCGAGGGACCGCGCCATCTCGAACGCGGAACGGCACGGCGCGGGCATGGGCCCCACGCTCTCCATCACCACGGACCGCGAGGAGCTCACCCGGGCCGTCGCCTCGTCAGAGGCGGGCGGCGACGGCCGGATGGCCGTGTACGTACCGGCCGTCGACGGCGACGAGGCCTTCGAGGTCGGCGACCCGAGGGCCGGGGCGCGGGCCGTGGAGGCGACCCGCAAGGAGGGCCGGGCCAGGACCACCGGGGTGCCCGGCGGCTTCGTGGTCCTGCAGCCCACCGCGCTCAGCTCGGGCACGGCGGTCGTGGAGATCTACGTTCCCGAGGCCGAGGTCAGCAATGGCGTGACCACGGCGTGGCTGGTGCTCGCGGGCGTCGGTATCGCGCTCGTCATCGGCTCGGTGGCGGTCGCGGACCGGCTCGGCGTACGCATGGTCCAGCCCGCCAAGCGCCTGGTGGGCGCCGCGCACGACCTCGGCGAGGGAAAGCTGGGGGCGCGGGTGCCGGAGGAGGGGCCGACGGAGCTGCGGCTCGCCGCGGTGGCGTTCAACTCGATGGCCGACCAGGTCGTCCAACTCCTGGCGAACGAACGCGAGTTGGCGGCCGACCTCTCGCACCGTCTGCGTACGCCGCTGACCGTGCTCCGGCTCAACGCGGCCTCGCTCGGCGAAGGACCCGCCGCCGAACAGACGCGCACCGCGGTCGAGACGCTGGAGCGTGAGGTCGACACCATCATCCGCACCGCGCGCGACGCGAAGCCGCGGACCGCGGCGGTCGGGCCCGGCGCCGGCTGTGACGCCGCGGAGGTGATCCGGGAGCGGATGGCGTTCTGGTCGGCGCTCGCCGAGGACGAGGGCCGCGAGGTGCGGGTGGCGGGCGTCGAGAGGCCGGTCCGCATCCCGGTGGCCCGCCCCGAACTGGTCGCCGCACTCGACGCGTTGCTCGGCAACGTCTTCCGGCACACGGGCGAAGGCACCGCCTTCTCGGTGGACGTCCACAGCGGCGAGGACGCCGTGATCGTGCTCGTCTCCGACGCGGGACCCGGCATCGCCGACCCCGAGGCCGCGCTGGCCCGGGGCGCGGGCTCGGGCGAGGACGGCTCCACGGGCCTCGGCCTCGACATCGTGCGCCGCCTCGCCGAGTCGACGGGCGGCGACGTCCGTATCGGCAGGTCGGTCCTCGGCGGCACGGAGGTCCGCATCTGGATTCAGCTGGACGCCCGGCGCCCCGCGGAGGGACGCCGGGGTCACCGGGGGGACGCGGTACGCCGCCGCAAGCGGACGCCTTAGTTCCTGCGTTGGGAGGCGCTACTTTTTCTGTCCGCGTGGGTCATCGCGTCGCACAGTACGGATTTCTTCGGCCGGTTCGCTCCGGTGGCCGACGACGAGCGGCTCCTTGCGACGGCTCTCTGGGCGTACTGGGGTTTCGCCTTCGACGACGCCCGTCGTGACAGCGGACCGCTCAGCAGGTGCAGCGGGCCTGCGAGACCGGCACGGCGGCGACCGACTCCTGGTGAGCGCCTGTTGACCTCGTCGACCAGGGCAGGAATTTTAATTGATGCAATTGTGTGCGTGGAGGAGTTTCCTGTTCGGTGCGACGCATCCCTTCGGGTAATGCGGCGGCGTTTTCCGGCCTTACGTCAGCGACCGGGCGGTTAAGGTGAAATCACCGGTACCCGTTACCTGTGGCCGCCGCCTCGGTGCCGTCGGACCACAACCTCTCCGGTGGCTTCACGTGGGGTCCGCGCGACTGACGCCCGACGTCGCCGAAAGAGGGTGGGAGCCGTCCCGGGGGCGGCTCCCACCTCTTTCCTTCAGCGAGCACGAGCCTGGGTGACAGCGTCGTCTTGCCGCAGCCGCTGGGGCCGAGCAGACCCACGATGCAGCCGCGGGGGATGGTGGAGGTGACGTTCGACAGGACCGTGTGGCTGCCGCGGTCCACCCGCAGTCCATGGGCGTACGTTCGGTGCCTTTTGTGACGCGTCCACCGAACGGTCAACGGACCACCGGGCCGAAGGGCGGGGTTCAGGAATCGCGCCGGATCATCATCGAGGCGATCTCCTGCAGTTGGCGGTACGCGTCCGCCGTCGGCCGGGCGTGCGACAGGGCCCGCAGGGCGGCCGACATCTGACGGCGGGCCTCCTCCTCCGCGGCCTGCCTTCCACCGGCCTTCTCCACCAACTCCCCCGCCAGCTGCACCTCCTGGGCGTCCAGGGGGTGCGGCGACCGGTACAGGGATCGCAGGCGCTCCGCGGCGGAGCAGGAGCCGGCGAGCGCCGCCACGACCGGGAGGGACTTCTTGCGCGCCGCCAGATCGGCGCCGACCGGCTTCCCGCTGCGTGCCGCCCGGCCCCAGATGCCCATGACGTCGTCGGCGCACTGGAAGGCCACTCCGAGCCGGCGCCCGAACTCCCGGAGCCCCCGCACCCGCCCGCTGTCGGCCCCCGCGAGCACTCCGCCCAAGGCGCAGGCGCACCCCATCAGGGACCCCGTCTTGCCCTCCGCCATGGCCAGGTACCGCGCCACGGACACCTCGGGTGTCTGCTCGAAGGCCACGTCGTGGCTCTGGCCCTCGACCAGGTCGAGGAGGGCGCGGACCAGTTCCTGCACGGCCACGGCCGCGAACTCCGCCGGGGAGTGGGCGACTTCCCGCATCGCCGCGACGAGCAGGGCGTCCCCGGTCAGCACCGCCGACGCCGTGCCGAACGCCGACCAGACGGCCGGGCGGTGGCGGCGCAGGGCGTCCCCGTCCATGACGTCGTCGTGCAACAGCGTGAAGTCGTGCACGAGTTCCACGGCCACCGCGCCCGGCAGCGCGCTCTGCGGGGAGCCGCCCACGGCCACCGCCGAGAGCAGCGCCAGTGCCGGTCTGACCGTCTTGCCTCGGCCACTCGCCGCGACCAGAGGCGTGCCGTCGGCCTCGCACCAGCCGCGGTGGTAGCCCGCTGCCCTGCGTTCCGTCGCGGGCAGGGCCGCCACAGCGGCCTGGAGGGCGGGCAGGACAAGGTCGTCCACCCAGCCCAGGCGGGGGAAGGCCGCGCCGGATGCGGATGCGGATGCGGGTGCGGGTGCTGGCGCGGGTGCCGGGCCGGTGATCTGCGACATGCGCTACTCCTCAGACGTACGACGGGGAGCGGCGCGGCGACCGGGCCGGCCACGCCGTGGAACCGGGTCAGTCAATCGGGGTCGTCCGGCACGAAGAAGCCGCAGCACGCCACCCCGCTTGATGATCACTGGGGCGGCCCAAGCCTCATACGGTGGGCTCAGCGGAAAGTCACGGTGAGCCGCCCGGCGCGAGATCTTTAACCGGCTCCCATCCCTCCCTTAAGCGCACCCTAAGATCCCCGGCCGGGGTCCCGTACGGGCGTTTTGTCGTTTTCCGCGCGGCTAGCGTGCTGCCGCACCCCCACCCCCGTACAGCTAAGGCAGGCACGCGATGAGCAGCACGCACCGGCGCACGGTCAGCACCCGGTCCAAGGTGACAGGCGGGCTGGTGGCCGCGTCACTCGTCGGCGGCGGCGCCTTCCTCTTCTCGGGGACGGCGCTCGCGACGAAGGCTCCCGCAGAGAAGACCACAGAGAAGACCGCGGAGAAGACCGCGGGGAGCAAGTACGCCGCGGCCTCCGCCAAGTTCGCGCCCTTCGTCGACACCTCCCTCGCCCCGGCCCACGACCTCCTCGACACCGCCGAGAAGACCGGCGTCAAGGAGTTCACCCTCGCCTTCATCACCTCCGGCGGCGGCTGCGAGCCGCTGTGGGGCGGGGTCACCGGGCTCGGTGACGACAAGGTGGCCGCACAGATCGAGGGCCTGCGCGCCAAGGGCGGCGACGTCCGCGTCTCGTTCGGCGGCGCGGCAGGCTCCGAGCTGGGCCTGAAGTGCGACAGCGCCGACGCCCTCGCCAAGGCGTACGGCAAGGTCGTCGACGCGTACAAGCTCACCAAGGTCGACTTCGACATCGAGGGCGCCGCGCTGCCGGACACGGCGGCCAACACCCGCCGCGCCCGGGCGATCGCGCGGCTGCAGGAGGAGCACCCGGGCCTGGACGTGTCGTTCACGCTGCCCGTGATGCCCGAGGGTCTGACACAGCCCGGCGTCGAGCTGCTCGCCGACGCCAAGGAGCACGGCGTGCGGATCGACACCGTGAACATCATGGCCATGGACTACGGGCCCGCCTACAGCGGCGACATGGGCGAGTATGCGATCCAGGCCGCCACCGCCACGCAGCAGCAGATCAAGACCGCGCTCGGCCTCTCCGAGAAGGCCGCGTGGCAGACCGTCGCCGTCACCCCGATGATCGGCGTCAACGACGTCACGACCGAGGTCTTCAAGGTCGACGACGCCGCCCAGCTCGTGAAGTTCGCCGAGGAGAAGGGCATCGGCCACCTCTCGATGTGGTCGTCGACCCGTGACAAGGCCTGTGAGGGCGGCGCTTCCGGCTCGGCGCAGCCGACGTGCTCGTCGATCGAGCAGGAGCCGCTGGCCTTCACGAAGGCGTTCGCCAAGTTCTCCTAGGCGTTCGCCAAGTTCTAGGCGTTCGGCGCTCGCCACTCCTCCGCGTAGTCGTTGAAGATCTTCCGCAGGTGGTGGCCGATCTTCAGGTAGTCGAGGTCGTCGAGGTTGGCGAGCGAGACGCGCACGGACCACTGCGGGCCGTCGAAGCCGCCGCCGTTGAGCAGCACCACGGACGTCTGCTCGGCGAGGCGGAACAGCGGGTCGACCGGTTCGTAGTTCTGCTCTAGGTAGTCCGCGAACTCCTTGCCGTGGACGCGCTCGGCCTCCGCGAGCAGATCCAGCTCGATGTAGTAGGCGGCCCGCTGCGGATCGTCCGCGATCTTCATGTGGGCGCCTTCGAGGAGGAGGCCGAGGCGCTGCCGCACGATCGCGCGGATGCGCGCCTTGTACGCCTGGCCCTCTTCGAGCATGTCGAAGAGCGAGAAGAGGACCATCATCACCTGCTGGGGGAGCGAGAGCCCCGCCGTGTGGTTCAGGGCGACCTGGCGCGAGTCCGCGACGAGGCGGTCGATGAAGCGGATCTTCCCCGGTTCCAGCGACAGCGTCCCGTAACGGCTGTCGAGCCGCCGCTTCTCCGCGTCGGGCAGGGCCGCGATCAGCTCGTCGACGACGTTGTCGTCGTGCAGGCCGATGACGCCGAGCCGCCACCCCGTACAGCCGTAGTGCTTGGAGTACGAGTACACGAGCAGGGTGTTGCGCGGCAGGTCGCACGCGAGCGAGCGGAAGCCCTCCACGAACGTGCCGTACACGTCGTCCGTGACGATCAGCAGGTTCGGGTTCTCCGTCGCGACGATGTCCTTGATCTGGTCCGTGACGCGCCGGCTGAGCGCCAGCGAGGGCGGGTTGGACGGATTGACGAGGCAGAGCAGCTTGACCGACGGGTCCGCGAGCTTGGCGACCTCCTCGGCGGGGTAGCGCCACTCGCGCACCCCGGTCTCGGCGAAGAGGCTCGCCTCGACGTGTACGACGTCGAACTCGTACGTGTCGAGCTCGGGGATCTCGATGTACGGGGTGAACACCGGCACCATCAGGGCGATCCTGTCGCCCTTCTCCAGGACGCCGTTCTTCATGAGCGAGTCGAAGATGTAGCACATCGCCGCCGTGCCGCCCTCGGTCGCGAACAGCGAGAGCCCGTCGGCCTGCGGCTCACCGGCGTACAGCTCGTCGGCGAGATAGCCGCGCACGATCCGCTGGGCGTGCGACAACATGCGGTCGGGAACCGGGTAGTTGTCGCCGACCGAGCTGTCCGTCAGCTCGTGGACGAACTCGTCCCGGTCGAAGCCGAAGCGCTCGACGGCGTACTCCACGCACTTTTGCAGCAGCTCCACGCCCGGCAGGCCGGGGTGGCCGCGCACGAACGCGTCGAAGCGTTCGCCGGAGCCGGGCTTCTCCGGCATGCCGCCGAGGTTGTCGGCCGTCCACACGCGTCGCGACTCGGCGAGGGCGAAGTAGCCGAGGGCGTGGAAGGCCTCGCGCGGCCCCGTGGCGACCCAGTTGGGGTTGCCGCGGCCCGCGTTGAGCATCTGCGCGCTCGACTTCTCCTTCTGACCGGGCTTGTCGGCCTGCGCCGCCTGCGCGATCCCGATGAACTTGTCCTTCAGCTCGAAGGGGCTGAGCCGGGCGAAGGACTGGATCTCCGCGCGGGTGAACGTGGTCTTCGGCACGGCTTGCCTGCTTCCTTCTTGAGTGCGGCGGTCATGGCTCATGCTCCGAGTACGCCGACGAGGATCGGCCCGGTCAGGGGGAGCAGGAAGTTCGAGAGGGCGTACGTGATCGTGTAGCCGAGCATCGGGACGGAGCTCTGGGCCGTCTGGGTGACGGAGGTGATCGCCGGGGTCGAGCACTGCTGGCCCGCGATGGCGCCGATGAGGAGCGGCTTCTCGATCTTCAGGATCTTGCTGCCGACGATCAGGGAGACCGTCGCGGGAACGAGCACCATGGCGATCCCGGCGAAGGGCAGCAGCGCCCCGTACTCCTTGAGCAGCGGCCACGCCTGCGGTCCCGACACCAGCCCGGTGCAGGCGATGAAGACCGCGAGCCCCATGTCCTTGATGGTCGAGGCGGCCTGCGGCGGGAAGGCGCCGAAGGTCTGCCTGCGGGAGCGGAACCAGCCGAACAGCAGCCCGGAGATCAGACAGCCGCCGCCGGTGCCGAGCGACATCGGGACGTCGCCGAACTCCACGACGACCTGTCCGAGCAGGGAGCCCGCGGCGATGCCGAGCCCCAGATAGACGAAGTCGGTGGCGTCGTTCCTGACGACCGCGCCGATCTTCGCGACCAGCTTGTTCAGCCCGGAGCGGGCGCCGACGAGGGTGAGCACGTCGCCGCGGTGCAGCTCCGTGTCGCCTGCGGCAGGCAGCAGCTGGTCGCCGCGGAGCACGTCGGTGACGTACACGCCGTCCTTGATGAACTCGGGGTGCGTGCGCTGCAGCCGGTCGATGGTGAGGCCGTCCGTCGCCTTGTCGGTGACGGCGACCTGACTGGTGGCCAGCGGGGTGTCGACGCCGGGGATGCCGGGGGTCTCGGGGCCGATGAGGCGTCCGGCCTCGATGACGTTGGCACGCCGGCCGACCAGCAGGACCAGGTCGGAGAGGGTCAGCCGCAGGCCGGGAGCGACCGGCAGGAGCTTGCTGCCGCGCTTGACGGCCTCGACGGTGATGCGGCCGTCGAGCTCGCTCTGCAGGTCACCGACGGTCCTGCCGTCGCCCGTCGTCACGAGATGGGTGCGGCCGACCGTCCCCGGCAGCGCCTCGCGCTCGTCGGACTCCAGACCGCCGCCGCCCCCGCGCATCTTCTCCCACAGCTCGCGCGAGGCGTCCCGCAGATCGATGCGCAGGAGCATCGGCATGATCTGGCTGGTGTAGATCACGATGGTGATCAGGCCGAAGAGATAGCAGACGGTGTACGCGGTGGCGACGTGTCCCTGATACTCGGTGATCTGCGCCTGACCGAGGCCGTGCAGCTTCCCGATGGACTCGGTGGCCGTGCCCACCACCGCCGACTCGGTGGCGGCCCCGGCGAGAATTCCGGAGGCCGTGCCGACGTCCAGGTCGAAGGCCTTGGCGAGGCCGAACGCGATGCCGAGCACACAGACCAGCTCGATCCCGCAGAGCGCGAAGAAGCGCAGGCTCCCGCGGTTGAGGTGGGCGAAGAACTGCGGTCCCGCCATATAGCCGAGGGCGAAGATGAAGAGCGCGAAGAAGACCGTCTTGACGTCGTCGGAGACCGTGACCTTCGCCCAGGCGCCGATCAGCAGCGAGACGATGAGGGTGCCGCAGATGCCGCCCAGGGTGATGGGGCCGACGCGCAGTTTGCCCAGCAGGTGGCCGAGGGCGAGGCAGACGAAGAGCGCGAGTTCGGGATGGTCACGGAGAACACCCACGGACCGTCACCCGGCCCGGACTGTCACACAATGTGCTGCTGTCACAGAACGTGCTGCTGTCACAGAACGTGCTGCTGTTACGGAATGTGCAGAATTCGGCATAGTCGCAACGTAAGGAGCCGAGTGGCGGCACGCCACTCGGCTCCTGCGCCTCTTCCGTGTGCCGACGGGCGGCGCGGATCAGATCACGACGGACTCCGCGGGCAGCTCACCGGCCCCGGCGACCGTCGCGTACCAGTGGGCGCTGGACTTCGGGGTGCGGGCCTGCGTCTCGTAGTCGACGTAGACCGCCCCGAACCGCTTGCCATAGCCGTACGACCACTCGAAGTTGTCCAGGAGCGACCACAGGTAGTAGCCGCGGACGTCCGCCCCGTCGGCGATGGCGCGGCGCACGGCGCCCAGGTGGCCGTGCAGGTAGGCGATGCGCTCCGGGTCGTGGACGCGGCCGTCCGCGTCGGGCTTGTCGTCGTAGGCCGCGCCGTTCTCCGTGATGTACATCGGGAGGCCGGGCACCTCACGCGCGTACCGCATGATCAGCTCGTGCAGCCCCGACGGGTCGATGGTCCAGCCCATCTCGGTGCGCTCGCCCGGCGTCTGGTGGAAGGCGACGTCGTCGGAGCCCGGCCACGGGGAGTGCTCGCTCGCCCCGTGCCCGTCGGCGCGCCCGTTCGTGGTGCCGTCCGGCGCGGCCGAGACCAGCGCGGGCGTGTAGTAGTTGAGGCCCAGCGCGTCCAGGGGCTGGTGGATGGCGGCCAGGTCGCCGTCGCGCACGCAGGACCAGTCGGTGATCCGGGCGGTGTCCGCGAACAGGTCCGCCGGGTAGGCGCCGTGCAGCATCGGGCCGTGGAAGACGCCGTTGGCGAGGTTGTCGATGCGCCGCCTGGCGTCCTGGTCCGCCGGGTCGTCGGAAACCGCCCTGACCACCGCCGAGTTGAGGCTCACGGCGATACGGGCGCGGGCCGGCAGGGCGGCGCGCAGCGCCTGGGTGCCCAGGCCGTGCGCGAGGTTGAGGTGGTGGGCGGTGTGCAGGGCGGCGGCCGGGTCGGTGCGGCCGGGCGCGTGCACGCCGGAGCCGTAGCCCAGGAAGGCGCTGCACCAGGGCTCGTTGAGCGTGATCCAGGACGAGACGCGGTCGCCGAGCGCCTCGCCGACGATGCCCGCGTACTCGGCGAACCGGTACGCGGTCTCGCGCGCCGGCCAGCCGCCCGCGTCCTCCAGCTCCTGCGGCAGGTCCCAGTGGTAGAGGGTCAGGGCGGGCTGGATGCCCCGGGCGAGCAGCTCGTCGACCAGGCGCCGGTAGAAGTCCAGGCCGCGCTGGACGGCGGGCCCGCGTCCGGTGGGCTGCACGCGCGACCAGGAGACGGAGAAGCGGTAGGCGTTCAGGCCGAGGCCCGCCATGAGCTCCACGTCGTCGCGGTAGCGGTGGTAGTGCTCGACGGCGACGTCGCCGGTGTCGCCGCCGGCGGTCCGGCCCGGGGTGTGGCTGAAGGTGTCCCAGATGGAGGGGGTGCGGCCGTCCTCGCGCACGGCACCCTCGATCTGGTACGCGGAGGTGGCGGTGCCCCAGAGGAAGTCGGCCGGGAAGGCAAGGGACTCAGGCATGGAAGCGCTCCCATGAGAAAGAGGAAAGGGTACGAGAAGGGAGAGAAGAGAGAGGGGGAAAGGAGAGAGTGAGGAGAGGGGGGAGGGGGAGAGGGGGAGGTCCGGGAACCGGTCCGGGAGCCCGGGGGCTCCCGGAGGTTCAGCCCTTGACCGCGCCCTGCATGATCCCGCTCACGATCTGCTTGCCGAACAGCACGAACGCCAGAAGCAGCGGCAGCGTACCGAGCAGCGCCCCCGCCATGATCACCGCCCGGTCGGGGATGTAACCCGTACCGAGGGAGTTGAGTGCCACCTGGACGGTCGGGTTCGACTGGTTGAGCGCGATGATCGGCCACAGGAAGTCGTTCCAGGCCATGACGAACGTGAGCAGCCCGAGGACGGCCATCGCGGGCCGCGCCGCGGGGAACACCACGTGCCAGATGATCCGCAGACTGCTGGCCCCGTCCATCCGCGCCGCCTCGATCAGCTCACTGGGCAGCGCCTGTATCAGGTACTGCCGCATGAAGAAGACCCCGAAGGCGCTCACGAACGTCGGCAGGATCACCGCCTGGAGCTGGTTGGTCCACTGCAGGTCGGCGATCCACAGATAGAGCGGTACGACGCTGAGCTGCGGCGGCACCATCATCGTGCCGATGGTCAGCAGGAGCAGCGCGCCGCTGAACCTGAACTTCAGCTTGGCGAAGGCGAATCCGGCGATGGTGGAGAACAGCACGGTGCCGATCGTGATGCTGCCCGCCACGATCGTGGTGTTGAGCATCGCGTCGCCGAGGCTCGCCTCGGTCCAGGCCCGTTCGAGGTTCTTGAAGAGGTTCCCGCCGAACCACAGGGGCGGCGGTGTCTGGGCGAGCCGTCCGCTCGTCCGCGACGCCGCGATCGCCGTCCAGATCAGCGGCGCCAGCGAGACGGCCGTGAACAGCGCGAGGACGAGGTACGTCACGGGTCCCGCGTGCATCGTGCGGCCGGCCTTCGGGCCCAGCCGGCGCCCGCGGCCGCCCGGCCCCGGGCCCGCGGGGCGGTCGGTCCGTGCGTCCTCGGGGCGGTCGGCCACCCGGTCCACCGTGCGGGACTTCATCGGTCCTTCCTCAGGCGTCGGGCGATCAGCAGATTGACCGCGGCGATGAGCAGGAGGATCACGAGCATCAGCCAGGCGACGGCCGAGGCCCGGCCCAGGTGGCCGTTGATCCAGCCCTGGTCGTACAGATAGAGCCCCAGCGTCTGGAACTGGTGGTCGGCGCCGCCCTTGGACCCGGCCGTGCCGCCGAACAGCAGTGGTTCGCCGAAGAGCTGGGTCGCGCCGATGGTGGAGACGACCACCGTGAACAGGATCGTCGGGCGCAGCATCGGGATCGTCACGTGCCGGAACTGCTGCCAGCGCGACGCGCCGTCCAGCGAGGCCGACTCGTACAGGTCGTGCGGCACGGCCTGCATCGCCGCCAGGTAGATCAGCGCGTTGTAGCCGGTCCACCGCCAGATGACGATCGACGACACCGCGAACTGCGAACCCCACGACGACTCGCGCCAGTTGACGGGGTCGAAGCCGACCGAGCCGATCATCCAGTTGACCATGCCGCCGTCCCACGCGAACAGCAGCGTGAAGACCAGCGAGGCGCTGGCCACCGAGGTGGCGTACGGGGCGAGCATCGCCACGCGCCACAGGGTGGAGCCGCGCAGCTTGTAGTTGAGCAGATGCGCGATGCCGAGCGCGACGGCCAGCTGGGGCACGGTGGAGATGACACCGATGGTGAAGGTGTTGCCGAGCGCGTTCCAGAAGTAGTCGCTCTGCAGCAGGTTGGTGTAGTTCTCCAGGCCGATCCAGGTGCTGTCGTCGAGGTTGGTCAGCGACAGGCGGTGCATCGACGCCCAGCCGGTGTAGAGCAGCGGGAAGAGGCCGAAGGCACCGAAGAAGAGGAAGAAGGGCGCCACGAAGACGTACGGCGACGCTTTTATGTCCCAGCGGTACAGGCGGCTGCGCCACGAGGACGTGGGGGAGGCCTTGCGGCTCCCGGACGCGGCCGGGGCCGCGTCCCCCTCGCCGGGGGACGCGGTCTCGGCGTACTCAGCGGTCTCGGACATGCGCGTCACTGTCCCAGAACATCCTTGATCTCCTTCTGCGCGGCTTCCCAGCCCTGCGCCGGAGACTTGCCCTGCTGCTCCACCTGGAGCACACCGATGTCCGTGATGGACTGGCCGATCTGGGCGTCCTTCAGGCCGTAGACGGCCGAGGGGGTGTTCTTCGCGATGCCGGCGAAGATCTCGGTGATGGGCGCGTCACTGAAGTACGCCTTGGTCGCGGCCGAGGGCTTCAGCGTGTCGTACACCGACGGGGTGGACGGGAAGCTGGCCTGCTTGGCGAAGACCTTCGCGAGCTGCTCGGGCTGTGTCAGCCAGACGGCGAGCTCGGTCGCCTCCTTCTTGTGCTTGCCCGCGCTCGGCACGCCGAGGAACGTGCCGCCCCAGTTGCCGTCCGTGGGCGCCTTGGCCATGTCCCACTGGCCCTTGCCCTCGGGCCCCGTCTTCTCCTGGATGTAGCCGGCCATCCACGCCGGGCAGGCCACGGTGGCGAACTTGGCGTTGGCGAAGCCCTGGTCCCACGTCGGGTCGAACTGCTTGAGCTTGGCGGACATGTCGCCCTGCGCGACCTTCATCGCCGCGTCCCAGGCGTCCTTGCGGCCCTGGCTGTCCTCGTAGATCTCCTTGCCGCCCTTGTCGTAGTACCGCTCTTTCGCACCGGCGAAGACGGCGTTGTAGACACTGGAGGCGGAGTCGACGAACTTGGTCTCTCCGGGGGCCTTCTTCATGTACTTCTCGCCGAGCGCGACGTACTTGTCCCAGTCGCCGCCCCACTCCTTGGCGAGCTCCTCGCGGTCGGTGGGCAGGCCGGCCTTCTTGAACAGGTCCTTGCGGTAGCAGAGTGCCGTCGGGCCGATGTCGACGCCGAGGCCGATCGTCTTGCCGTCCTCGGTCGTGGCCTGCTGCCACTTCCAGTCGAGGTACGTCGACTTCTTGACGCCCTCGGCCTTGCCCAGGTCCTCGAACTTGGCGCCCTGGGTCTGCACGACCTCGGTGATGTTGCTGACCTCCACGGCGGCGACGTCGTTCACGCCGGCGCCCGACTGGAGCTGGGTGAGGAGCTTCGGGTAGTAGGCGTCGTTCCGCTCGATCACGTTCTCTTTGATCTTGATGTTCGGGTGCGACTTCTCGTACTCGTCGTAGAGGCCCGCCTGCTTCAGGCCCAGCACACCGAACGTGCCGACATTGAGCGTGATCTCGCCGTCGCCGCCCGCGGAGCCACTGTCGTCGTCGCTCGAACAAGCGGTCAGCAACCCCGTGGCCAGCGCCGTCGCGGCCGCGTAAGCCACGAGTCGGCGGGACCGGCGGTAATTGGTGCGCATGACGTCCTCCTGTTGCCTGACGTGCCGACCCCCCGGCCAACTGCATTGCTGGGCCCGTTGGTTCACGCTGCGGCTCGGGCGGGGAACGTGCGGGATGTGTACGTGGAAGGTAGTGTGGGAGCGCTCCCACAGGTGATGAGTTGAAGACTCGTGGCTGACGACGGGGGTGTCAAGGGACCGGACAGAGAGTTATGTCTTCGGTTATCGGGCCGTTACGGGGCAACCGCGCTTCGGCTCATCGGCCCGGCGAAGATCGGGCTGTTACATTCCTCGCCGGGGGAAGTGTGACGGGAGGCGGACAATGGCAGCTCACGCAGCGCGCGGCCGCAGTGGCGGACGGCCCACTCTGGAAGAGGTCGCCGCGCGGGCAGGGGTCGGCCGGGGGACGGTGTCCCGCGTGATCAACGGTTCGCCGCGGGTGAGCGAGGCGACCCGCACGGCCGTCGAGGCCGCCGTGGCGGAACTGGGCTACGTCCCGAACACGGCGGCACGCGCCCTGGCCGCCAACCGCACGGACGCGATCGCCCTCGTCGTCCCCGAGCCCGAGACCCGCTTCTTCGCCGAGCCGTACTTCTCCGACGTCCTGCGCGGGGTCGGCGCCGAGCTCGGTGAGACCGAGATGCAGCTGCTGCTGATCTTCGCGGGCAACGACCGCAGACGGCAGCGCCTGGCCCAGTACCTGGCGGCCCACCGGGTCGACGGGGTGCTCCTCGTCTCGGTGCACGCCGACGACCCGCTGCCCGACCTGCTGTCCCAGCTGGAGATCCCCGCGGTGATCAGCGGCCGCCGCTCCGCGGAGGAGGCGCTGCCCTCGGTCGACTCCGACAACTACGCCGGGGCCTGCTCGGCGGTGGAACACCTCCTGGCCCGCGGCCGTACGTCCATAGCCACCATCACGGGACGCCTCGACGTGTACGGGGCCCAGCGCCGCCTCGACGGCTACCGCGCCGCGCTCGAGGACGCGGGCCGCGAGGTCGACGAGCGGCTGATCGTGCCGGGCGACTTCACGGAGGAGGGCGGCCACCGGGCGATGCGGGAGCTCCTCGCCGCCCGCCCCGACGTGGACGCGGTCTTCGCGGGCTCGGACGTGATGGCGGCGGGCGCCCGGCAGGCGCTGCGCGAGGCGGGCCGCCGCATACCCGACGACGTGGCGCTCGTCGGCTTCGACGACTCGGCGATCGCCCGCCACATGGACCCGCCGCTCACGAGCGTGCGGCAGCCGATCGAGGAGATGGGCCGGGCGATGATCGGCCTGCTGCTCGCCGAGATCGCGGACAGCCGCCCCGCGGCCGCCCGGCGCCTGGAGCGGCGCCAGCTGGTGCTCCCGACCCGGCTGGTGGAGCGGGCCTCCTCCTGAGCCGCACGGCCGAGGAGCCAGGCGCATGAACTTTCCCGAGTACGAGGGTCAGGGCGACGGCGACGGCTGCGGCGTCGTCGACCACCACCCGGACGGCACCGCCGTCCGCTGCGCGAAGGCGGGCGCGTGGCACATCGCGTGGGAACACGAAGGCCCGGACGAGATCAGAACGTCCTTCGTGTGCGACGGCCACATGGAGACGGTGCGGGCCGCCCACCCCTATCTGGACAGACACCCGGCCGGCCCGGACTGCACACACCCCCACGCCCGCTGGACGGACAGCCGCATCGGCCCCTGGTGCCGCGTACCCGACGCCCCGTGACCGCTCCTCCTCGTCCGCGACTCGCCGTCGGCCCGCGCGAACGCGACGGCCGGGCCCGGGCATGAAGAAGGCCCGGCCTGCTTTCGCAGACCGGGCCTTTATCCTTCAGGGTGAGTGACGGGACTTGAACCCGCGGCCACCTGGACCACAACCAGGTGCTCTACCAACTGAGCTACACCCACCATGTCCGGTCGTTTGTCGTTCTTCCGACCGGCCGAGAAAAAGTGTACAGGGTCCGAAGGGGTGCTCGCGCACACGTTTCCCGGACCCCGTACACAGGGCACCCGCGGAGGCTACTCCGCAGGCAGGACGTGCTTGGCCGCGATCGCCCGCGCGGTCTCCGAGTCGGGTCCCGGCTGCGGCACGAAGACCGCCTCGCGGTAGTAGCGCAGCTCGGCGATGGACTCGCGGATGTCGGCGAGCGCGCGGTGGTTGCCGCTCTTGTCCGGGCTGTTGAAGTACGCCCGGGGGTACCAGCGCCGGGCCAGCTCCTTGATGGAGGAGACGTCGACGATGCGGTAGTGGAGGTACTCCTCCAGCGTCGCCATGTCCCGCAGCAGGAAGCCGCGGTCGGTGCCGACCGAGTTTCCGCACAGCGGAGCCTTCCGTGGCTCCTTGACGTGCTCACGTACGTACGCCAGGACCTGCTCCTCGGCGTCGGCCAGCGTGGTGCCGCCGGCCAGCTCGTCGAGGAGCCCCGAGGCGGTGTGCATGGCGCGCACCACCTCGGGCATGGTCTCCAGCGCCGCGTCCGGCGGGCGGATCACAATGTCCACACCTTCGCCGAGCACGTTCAGTTCCGAGTCGGTGACCAGTGCGGCCACCTCGATAAGTGCGTCATCCGTCAACGAGAGCCCGGTCATCTCGCAGTCGATCCACACCATGCGATCGTTCATGCCCCTAACCCTACGGCGCACTCCTCTGACCGGGCAGGGGCGCACGTCCCGGCGCGTACAGGTCCGAGTTCGGCTTGCCCGGCTCGGTCGGCACCGAAGTCGACGGGCCGAGCGCGCTGGCGGCCGCCGTGCGCCGGCTCTGGGTCGGCACCGGCCCCGCCTCGACGAGAGCGGGCATGGCCTGCGCCGTCGCCGACACGGACTCCAGCACGCGTTCGCCCTGTGGCCTGCGGGCGCGGTACGCGGCCCGGTAGGCGGCCGGGGACGAACCCAGCTGGCGCCGGAAGTGACCCCGCAGCGCCACCGGCGAGCGGAAGCCGCAGCGGCCCGCCACCTCGTCGACGGAGTAGTCGGAGGTCTCGAGGAGCCGCTGCGCCTGGAGCACCCGCTGGGTGATCAGCCACTGGAGCGGCGCGCTGCCCGTGAGCGAGCGGAACCTGCGGTCGAAGGTGCGCCTGCTCATGTACGCGCGCGCGGCCAGCGTCTCCACGTCGAACTGCTCGTGGAGGTGTTCGAGCGCCCACGCGACGACCTCGGCGAGCGGGTCGGCGCCGATCTCCTCGGGTAAAGACCTGTCGAGATAGCGCTCCTGGCCGCCGGCCCTGCGCGGCGGCACGACGAGCCTGCGGGCGAGCGCGCCCGCCGCTTCGTTGCCGTGATCCGTGCGCACGATGTGCAGACAGAGATCGATTCCGGCCGCGGTGCCCGCGCTCGTCAGGACGTCACCGTCGTCGACGAACAGCTCACGCGGATCCACGTGGACGGACGGATAGCGCTTCGCGAGCGTCGGCGCGTACATCCAGTGGGTGGTCGCCGGACGTCCGTCGAGCAGTCCCGCCGCGGCGAGGACGAACGCGCCCGTGCACAGCCCGACGATGCGGGCACCCTCCTCGTGCGCGCGGCGCAGCGCCTCGAGCGCCTCCGGCGGCGGCGGTGAGGTGATCGACCGCCAGGCCGGTACGACGACGGTGCCGGCCCGGCCGATCGCCTCCAGGCCGTGTGGCGCGGTGAGTTCGAGTCCGCCGGTGGTCCGCAGCGGGCCCTCCTCGCCGGCGCAGACCAGCAGCCGGTAGCGGGGGACCCCCGCGTCCTGCCGGTCGATGCCGAACACGGAGAGCGGTATGGAACTCTCGAAAATGGGACCGCCGCTGAAGAGCAGCACCGCTACGATCTCCCGGCGGCGCCGCCCCGAAAGTTTCCGAGCCGCGGCCTCCGGCGCGGCAATGGAGTCGTGGCTCATGGTGCTAAACTCCCCTCGGGCGTCGCGGCTCCGTGTTCCTGGCGTGCTTGACGTGCTTGACGTTTTTGACGTGCTTGACGCGCTTGCCTGGCTTGTCGCTGCTGCACGTTTCCCCTCGGTCCTCCACCAGTCCCCCGCCGTAATACAGTCAAGATCGAATCTACTGCGTCCCGTGCTGCCGGGGTGACCAGTTCATCACTCGGCAGATTGTCGACATGGCAACTTGGCGTGAAGCATTCGATCACGAAGCGTTGCACTCGCGCGGCTTGCTGGGAAGTGCGCCTTGGCTCCATGGCCGGTCCCCGTAGGGTGCGGGCGGCTTGAGCGCGGCTTTCAGCCCTGGTCGGACGGGGGTTGAGGGGGCGTTCGCCCAAGGAATCGGCCGCCCCCGGAAGTTGGCTGAAAAGCTACGGGAGCGTGTGTGTGAATCGGTCAGTCCACCGGCGCACTGTCGGCACTTTGACGAGTGCCCCTGTGCGCCCCCACGCCCGTTCTGCTGTGCCGTCCCCGGTGCCCCTTGTTCTGTTCTGCAAGCAGTCGCGCGGCGCCCCGCTCGGACTGCCGCAGGAGCACCCGGCAGACCCCGGTGACGGCCACGAGCCCGAGCGCCGCACCGGCGGCGCCGGCCAGTGAACCCCCGTAGACGACGAGGACGACGGGGACCAGAACGCAGCTGAACGCGGCCCAGCGGACCACATCGCTCACCGAGTCCTGCGGGGGCGCGTCCCGCGGCTCGCGCTGTCCGTGCCGAGCTTGCCGACCTTGCCGTCCTTGCTCGGGTGAAGACGGGAAGAGGGCGGAAGGCGAGGGCGCGGGCGAAGGTCCGGGCACGGCGTGCTCCCTGTGGCGGTGGCGTACGGAGATCCAGCGCTGTCCAACGCCTGGTCGGCCGGTGGGTCACTGGGGAGGCCGCAGGGTGGCGCCGGACGGGTGGGCAAACCGCCTGTAGGAGGCAGCAACCATTGCCATACGGGCGGCGCTCATGCATGCTCCGGTGAACGCCGGGAGGCCCTGTGCACGGCCCGGCGAGGCCTCAGTGCGGGGTTCTTCGCAGGCTCCGGGCAGGCCCTGGGCAGGAGAGGAGTGTCGCCGTACCCTTAGGGGTATGGGGTTGGGAAGATGATTCCCGGACGACCTTCCAGGTCCTGAACATTCGCACCACCAGAATAAGTCGCCCTCTCACAGAGGACTCCTTCGCCGAGACACCGATGGCCGGTCACGAATCCTTCGAATCTGCAGACCGCAAGCGGCAGGTCGCCGATCCCACGGCGACCCCCCGAGCGGCGGAAGAACCGCGTCACTCCTGCGATCCCGCCTTCAGGCACGGTGTCGTCGTCGGTTTCGACGGCTCGACCTCCAGTGAGCGGGCCCTCTCGTACGCGATCGGGATGGCCCACCGCTCCGGCTCCGGTCTGATCATCGTCCACGTCGCCAACCGGCTGCCCACCACCGTGTGGGCGGGCTGCGAGCCCCCGGTCTTCGTCGACGTGCCGGACCACCGCACCGAAGTGCTCGGCCTGGAGCTGGCCTGCGCGGACTATCTGTCCGAGGTGCCGTGGATCCTCGTCGAGCGCGGCGGCGACATCTGCCACGAGCTGGAGGAGGTCGGCCGCGAGTACAGCGCGGACGCGATCGTCGTCGGCTCCACGCACGGCATCGTCGGCCGCATCTTCGGCTCCGTCGCGGGGCGGCTGGCGCGCCGCGCACAGCGCCCCGTCGTCGTCATCCCGTAACGCCCCCCGACTCTCGACGAGTTGAGGGGGGCGCTCTCCCGGCCGCCCGCGCGGGGCGATTTTGTGAGCAGATAAATCTACTCGTGCGTAGAGGTGGTTTGAGCCCTTGTGAAGGGTACATAACGGTCGCCGACGCGGGTCGGGGTAATGGGCGACCCCGGCCCTTGAGGAACGACCCCCTGTGTGCTGGTGGCACGCACAGGGGGTCGTTCATGTCGCGGCTCTCGCGGCTCTCGCGGCTCTCGCGGCTCGGCCGTGCCGTCCGGCTACTCCACGGTGACCGACTTCGCGAGGTTGCGCGGCTTGTCGATGTCCCGGCCGAGCGCCAGCGCCGTGTGGTAGGCGAGGAGCTGCAGCGGGATGCCCATCAGGATCGGGTCCAGCTCGTTCTCGTTCTTCGGAACGAGGATCGTCTGGTCGGCCTTCTCCTGCTCCTGGTGCGCGACCGCGAGGATCTTGCCGCTGCGGGCCTTGATCTCCTCCAGAGCGGCGCGGTTCTTCTCCAGGAGGTCGTCGTCAGGGACGATCGCGACGGTCGGGAGCGCGGGCTCGATGAGCGCGAGCGGGCCGTGCTTGAGCTCGGAGGCGGGGTAGGCCTCGGCGTGGATGTACGAGACCTCCTTGAGCTTGAGCGAGGCCTCGCGGGCCACGGGGTAGCCGCGTACGCGACCGATGAAGAGCATCGAACGGGCGTCCGCGTACTGCTTGGCGATCTTCTTGATCTCGTCCTCCTGCTTGAGGATCTCCGAGATCTGTCCGGGCAGCTTGCGCAGGCCCTCGATGATCCGCTTGCCGTCGGAGACCGACAGGTCACGGATGCGGCCCAGGTGCAGGGCGAGCAGGCCGAAGGCGACCGTGGTGTTGGTGAAGCACTTGGTGGAGACGACGCAGACCTCCGGGCCCGCGTGGACGTACACGCCCGCGTCGGCCTCGCGGGCGATCGCCGAGCCGACGACGTTCACGACGCCGAGGACGCGGGCGCCCTTGCGCTTCAGCTCCTGCACGGCGGCGAGCACGTCGTACGTCTCGCCGGACTGCGAGACCGCGATGTAGAGGGTGTCGGGGTCCACGACCGCGTTGCGGTAGCGGAACTCGGACGCCGGCTCCGCGTCGGCGGGGATGCGGGCCAGCTCCTCGATCATCTGGGCGCCGATCATGCCCGCGTGGTACGAGGTGCCGCAGCCGAGGATCTTGACGCGGCGCACCTTGCGGGCGTCGTGCGCGTCGAGGTTCAGGCCGCCGAGGTGCACGGTGGAGAAGCGGTCGTCGATGCGGCCGCGCAGGACGCGGTCGACCGCGTCGGGCTGCTCGAAGATCTCCTTGTGCATGTACGTGTCGTGGCCGCCCATGTCGTACGACTCGGCCTCCCACTCCACGGTGGTCGGCGAGGCGGTCGTGCGCGAGCCCTCGGTGGTGTAGGTGCGGTAGTCGTCGGCCTTGATGGTGGCCATCTCGCCGTCGTCGAGGGTGACGACCTGGCGGGTGTGCGAGACGAGCGCGGCGACGTCCGAGGCGACGAACATCTCCTTCTCGCCGATGCCGAGGACGACGGGGGAGCCGTTGCGGGCGACGACGATGCGGTCGTTGAAGTCGGCGTGCAGGACGGCGATGCCGTACGTGCCCTCGATGTGGCGCAGCGCCTCGCGCACCTTCTCCTCGAGCTTGTCCGCCTGGGAGCGGGCGATGAGGTGGGTGAGGACCTCGGTGTCCGTCTCGGAGAGGAACTCGACGCCGTCGGCGGTGAGCTTGGCGCGCAGCTCGGAGGCGTTGTCGATGATGCCGTTGTGGACGACGGCGACCTTGCCGTCCTCGGACAGGTGGGGGTGGGCGTTCTCGTCGGAGGGGGCGCCGTGGGTGGCCCAGCGGGTGTGGGCGATGCCGGTCGTGCCCTTGAAGCGGGCGGGGACCTTGGCCTCCAGGTCGCGGACGCGGCCCTTGGCCTTGACCGTCTTGAGCCCCGAGGCCTTGGGGCCGGTGACGGCGATGCCCGCGGAGTCGTAGCCGCGGTACTCCAGGCGCTGCAGGCCTTCGAGGAGGAGCGGGGCGACGTCACGCTTGCCGATGTATCCGACGATTCCGCACATGGAGGGATTCCTAGCCGTAGACGATGCGGCGCAGCTGCCGGAGGGTGAGCTCCGGCGGCGCGACCGCGCGGTATGTGAGGTCCGCCGAGATCTGTTCGAAGATCGCCGCGTTCAGCAGGCCCTGACCCTGCAGCTCGCGGTGGCGGCGACGGACGAACTCTTCGGTCGTCTCGTCGAAGTAGGCGAGCACGTCCTGGATGACCCGCAGCGCTTCGCCCCGCTGGAGCGGGGTGCTGCGGGTGAGGTGGTCCACCAGGTCGTCGTGCATTCGTTGATCCTGGGGTATCGCATGCCCTTTCGCAAGAATCCTGCCCGGAATCGGGCAGGGTCGTGTCGGAACGGGCCGAGAAGGGGGCCGGCAGTGGCGGGAACGGCGCTCACATGCGGCGCAGGACCGCCTGTTTGGCCGTCGCGAACTCCTCGTCCGTGAGTATCCCGGCCTGGTGCAGCTCGCCCAGCTCGCGCAGCCGGCGCAGGAGGGCGTCGTGGTCGTCGGCCGGGGGCGGCGGGGCGGAACTCTTGCCGAGGGCGGGCGGCGCGTCCCGCCCGGGCGTGGGGGCCGACGGGTGCGGGAGGCGGGCCTGGACCGCGGCGGCGACCAGCGCCATCAGGGGGTCCTTCTTGAAGCCCCACAGCTCGACGGAGTTCGGGTCGTACTTCGGCGGGGCCTTGGTCGGCGCGTTCCTCACGGTGAACCGCAGGCAGCCGTTCTCCAGGCCGACAGCGGGCTGCCACTCCACCGCCGCGACGTCGGCGAGCGCCATCGACCGGGTGCCGGACGCCGACTTCGCCTCCTCCGTCTTCCAGTTCCACTCCAGGCGGACGGTCTCCCCGTCGAAACTCGCCGTACCGTCCCCGGCGGAGACGGACAGCGGCACGGAGGGGCCGGGAAGGAGATAGGCGTCGCAGGGCGTGACCTGCACCTGTTCGATCAGATGCGCGTTGCGGACCTCGTCGACCAGGTACTCCGCGACCCCGTACCGGTCCGGCTCCACCGTCAGCTGATACGGGTCCGAGGAGTCCGTCAGCTGCCCGCCCGTCGCCTGGAGCAGCGGGTCCGCGCCGTCCCGCAGCCGCAGTCGCAACCGGCCCGACTTCTTGCCCTGTTCGAAGGCGATGCCCGCCAACGCCGGGAGCGGTACGGCCAGTTCGCCCAGCGACTTGCGCAACAGGGAGACGTTCTTGTCGTGCCCCGGCACGAGGCGCAGCGTCTCCCCGTCGAAGGTCCAGGTCCCGTCACGCTGGATGATTTCCGCCATGCAGGGATTCTCGCACCGACCCCTTGGACAAATGGTCTACTCCCCTTGACCCCTTGTGGGGGCCGGGTTACCAATGGGGACCGTTCGATTGCGATGCACCACAGCCCTCCGTCCGAAGGGACCCGCTTGTGAGATCGCACAGAAGAACGAACAGCAGGGCCGACAGCCGGGCCAGCAGCAGGGCCGACAACCGGCCGAACAGAAGAACCGCGCGCATACTCGGCTCGCTGTTGCTCGTGGCGGCCGCCGGAATCTCCTCGTTCGCCGCCGCGCCCGGCCCCTCGGGGCAGCCGAAGTCCCCGCCCACACCGCTCGGCCAGGTCGTGCCCGCACCCCTGGCGGCCGAGGCGGGCGGCGCCGGGTACGAGATCACCGCCAGGACCCGCATCCGCGTCGGCAAGGGCAACCCCGAGGAGCGGCGCGTCGGCGAGTACCTCGCCAAGGTGCTGCGCCCCTCCACCGGCTACAAGCTTCCCGTCACCGCCGGCGAGGGCAGCGACGGCATCCGGCTGCGCATCAGCGCCGAACCGGAGAACAAGGCCCTCGGCGACGAGGGGTACCGCGTCATCTCCACACGCGGCTCCCTCACCATCACCTCCTGGACCGGCGCCGGCCTCTTCCACGGCGTGCAGACCGTGCGCCAGCAACTGCCCGCCGCCGTCGAGAAGAAGACGAAGCAGCGCGGCCCCTGGCGCATCGCGGGCGGCACCGTCAAGGACATGCCGCGCTACGGATACCGCTCCACGATGCTCGACGTGTCGCGGCACTTCTTCACCGTCGACCAGGTCAAGCGCTACATCGACCAGGCCGCCCTCTACAAGATGAACAAGCTGCACCTGCACCTCAGCGACGACCAGGGCTGGCGCATCGCCATCGACTCCTGGCCGCGGCTCGCCACGTACGGCGGGTCCACGCAGGTCGGCGGCGGCAAGGGCGGCTACTACACGAAGGCGCAGTACAAGGAGATCGTCGACTACGCGGCCTCGCGGTACCTGGAGGTCGTCCCCGAGATAGACATGCCGGGGCACACCAACGCCGCGCTCGCCTCGTACGCCGAGCTGAACTGCAACGGCGTCGCCCCGCCGCTCTACACCGGCACCGAGGTCGGCTTCAGCTCGCTGTGCGTGAAGAAGGACGTGACGTACGACTTCGTGGACGACGTGATCCGCGAGCTCGCGGCGATGACGCCCGGTGAGTACATCCACATCGGCGGCGACGAGGCCCACTCCACCAGCCACGAGGACTTCGTCGCGTTCATGGACAAGGTGCAGCCGGTGGTCGCCAAGTACGGCAAGAAGGTGATGGGCTGGCACCAGCTGGCCGGCGCGAAGCCCGCCGAGGGCGCCGTCGCGCAGTACTGGGGCTACGACAGGACCGGCGCCGCCGAGCGCGAGCAGGTCGTGAACGCCGCGAAGAACGGCACCAAGCTGGTCCTCTCGCCGGCCGACCGCTCCTACCTCGACATGAAGTACGACAAGGACACCCCGCTCGGACTGTCCTGGGCGGGCCTCGTCGAGGTGCGGCGCTCCTACGACTGGGACCCGGCCTCGTACCTCCAGGGCGCGCCCGCGGACTCGGTCCTCGGCGTCGAGGCGCCGCTGTGGACGGAGACGCTCTCGACCTCCGCGCACCTCGACTACATGGCGTTCCCGCGGCTGCCCGGCATCGCCGAGCTCGGCTGGTCGCCCGCGGCCACGCACGACTGGGAGAAGTACAAGGTGCGGCTCGCCGCGCAGGCCCCGCGCTGGGACGCGCTGGGCATCGGCTACTACGAGTCGCCGCAGGTGCCCTGGCCCGGCAAGTAGCCGGGGCCCGGAGCCAGATCCGCCACGTTCAGGAGCGGGGCCCCCGAGGACCGTCTCGGGGGCCCCGCTCGGTCAGGGGGCGGTCAGAGGGTCGGCGAACAGCTCGCGCAGCACCGCGGTGAGCACGCCACGGGTGAAGCCGGGGACGCGCACCTCGGACGGAGCGATCAAAAAGCGCATGCCGACGTCGCCGGAGCGCGGTTCGAAGAGGCCCGTCGGCGACGTGTACGCGGGGTCGTACCGCTCCACGAGGAACGACGGCACACCCTTGTACAGCCCGAGGAACGCCTCGTGGTGCCCGGAGGCCGCGAGCGCCATGTAGGTGCGCTCGACGTCCGTCAGGGTGGCGTCCCGCATCATCCAGTGCTCCGCCCGGGGGTGCGTCACCCAGGCGTGCACCAGCTCGCAGTCGGTCAGCGGGTCGAGCGTGCGGAGTGTGAAGTCGGCGCTCCCACGGCTGGAGAGCGGGCGGAGGTCAGCAAGCGCGGTCAAGGTGCTCTCCCAGGTACCGCTCGGCGTGGTCGGCGATCAGTTCGAGGACGGCCGTGATGTCCTCGGTGGTCGTCTCGGGGTCGAGGAGCGTGAACTTCAGGAACTGGCGCCCGCCCACCTCGGCGCCCGCCACCACCGCCTCCCCGGAGGCGAACAGGGCCTTGCGGGCGTACAGGTTGGCGCGGTCGATCGTGGCGGGGGCGCAGATCTCCGCGGGGATGTAGCGGAAGGTGAGCGTGGACAGCTGGGGCTCGGCCACGACGTCGAAGCGCGGGTCGGCGACCAGCAGTTTCCAGCCACGCGTGGCCAGGTCGCAGACCTCGTCGAAGAGGTCACCGATGCCGTCCGCACCCATCACGCGCAGCGTCATCCACAGTTTCAGGGCGTCGAAGCGCCGCCCGGCGGCGTCGGCCCGCAGGGACGTGCCGGCCCGGTCGCGCACCAGCACCGCCGACGAACTCACCGGCTGGAAGAAGGACTTGTGGTAATCCACGGTCACGGAGTCGGCGCGCTCGATGCCGTCGAGGAGGTGCCGGTTCCTGCGCGAGGCGAGCAGCCCGCAGCCGTACGCGGCGTCCACGTGCAGCCAGGTGTCGTACTGCGCACAGAGGCGGGCGATCTCGGGCAGCGGGTCGATGGAGCCGAAATCGGTGGTGCCCGCGGTGGCGACGACCGCCATGGGGGAGAGGTCGTCGCGTGCGCAGCGCTCCAGCGCCCGGGCGAGGGCCACGGTCTGCATGCGCTTGTTCCGGTCGGTGCGGACCGCCACGACGGCTTCGTCGCCGAGGCCGAGCAGCCGGGCCGTCCGCTGTACGCCGGGAAGCGCGGCCTCGGAGACGAAGATCCGCAGGGTGGCGGGGTCCCGGTCCCCGGCCTGCTCGCGGGCGAGGAGCAGTGCCTGCGCGTCGGACTGGGCGCCGCCGCCGGTGAACACTCCGTCGGCGGACGGTCCGAGGCCGATCCGTTCGGCGGTCCAGTCGATGACGCGGCGTTCGATGAGCGCGGCGCCGGCCGGCCGGTCCCAGGTGTCGAGGGGGGAGTTGACGGCGGAGAGCACCGCTTCGCCCAGGACGGCGGGGATGACGGCCGGGGAGTGGAGGTGGGCGAGGCGGCGGGGGTGGGTCAGGTGCGTGGCGCCGCGCAGGTACAGCTCTTCGAGCTCGTCGAGGGCGGCGATGGTGTCGTGCAGGGGCTCGTCGAGGTCGATGCCGTCCACGGCGCCGGGTCCGGGCCCGGACCCGGGTTCGGGTTCGGCGAATGTGCGGGCGCCCGCGGCGAGTTGGGCGGTCACCCGCTCGACCCCTTCGGTCACGGAGCTGCGGTACCGCTCCGCGGTGGTGCCGTTGAGCAGGTGCGAGCGCATGAACTGTCCTCCAGGGCCGGGAGTTGACTTAGGTAAGCCTAACCTAACTTCAACGCTCCTGGGAGTCCGGACCCGGAAAACGAAACCGCCCCCTCCGCGAGCGAAGGGGGCGGCGACGGCGGTGGCTACTTCAGCTTCTTCGCCTTCTCGATCGCGTCGGCGAGGTCCTCGAGGATCGGCGCGCACTTGTCGTACGAGAAGATGGGCTCCGCGATGCGCGGGATGACCTGTCCGGCCTTGACCGCGGGCAGCTTCTTCCAGGTCGGCTTGGAGATGTCGGCCGGCTGGATCGCCGAGGTGCGGTTGTCCATCATGATGACGTCCGCGTCGTACTTGTCGACGTTCTCCCAGCTGAGGTTCTCGAACCAGCCGCCGGACTCCTTCTTGGCCTTCTCCGGCGGCTCGACGAAGTTCACGCCGAGCGCCTTGAAGTACTCGAGGTCGACCGAGAGGTTCGTGCCGGAGACGTAGAACAGCTCCTGGCTCGCGGAGCCGACGAGGACCTTGATGTCCTTGTTCGCCCTGGCGACCTTGCGCAGCCGCTCCGACGCCTCCTCGAAGCGCTTCTTCGCCTTGACGACCTTGTCGGACCTCACGTCCGCGCCCAGCGACTCGGCGAGCGCCTGGATGCGCTGCAGCGGCTGGGTGAGCTGCCGGTCGTAGACGCTGATGCCGACGCTCGGGGCGAGGCCGAGGATCTTGTCCTTGCTCTCCTCGGGGACGTACCAGAGGGTGCCCTGGTCGTCGAACATCGTGGAGATCAGCACGTCGGGGGCGAGACCCGCGTACTTCTCGATGTTGAACTGACCCCATTCGTTGCCGATGATCGTCAGCTTGCTGATGTCCATGTCGCCGGCCTGGACGTCGGGCTTGCCGTCACCGGTCTTCGTCGGGCCGAAGACGCCCTTGACCTCGATGCCGTAGTCGAACAGGGCCGCGGCGACGCCCGTGAACGCCACGATGTTCTTCGGCGTGGCGTCCTTCTTCGCGGTCTTGCCGCGGTCGTCCTTGAAGCTCCACGGGCCGGACTTGCCCGCGCCGCCCTCGGTCTTGCCGGACCCGTCCTTCTTCTCGCTGCCGCAGGCAGCCAGGACGGCGGTGAGGCCGAGGGCGCCGCCGGCGGCGAGGATGCCGCGGCGGGACGGCTTGGGCAGGCGGGCCTGGGACATGTGGGTCTCTGCTTTCGTGACGTACGGCGATGGGGTCGCTGGCCGGAATTAGAGCTTAGGTTAACCTAAGCTAACTCGCGGGTGCGGCGGCCCCTCACGTCACGGCCGCGTCAGCTCGCGAAGCCCGCCGCGTCAGCTCGCGAAGCCCAGTTCCCTGGCGATCAGCATGCGCTGCACCTCGCTCGTGCCCTCGCCGATCTCCAGGATCTTCGAGTCCCGCCACATCCGGGCGACCGGATACTCGTTCATGAAGCCGTACCCGCCGTGGATCTGCGTGGCCTCGCGGGCGTTGTCCACCGCGACCGTCGACGAGTAGAGCTTCGCGATGGCCGCCTCCTTCTTGAAGGGCTCGCCCGCGACCAGGCGCGACGCAGCGTCGTACCAGCCGACGCGGGCCATGTGGGCCCGCGTCTCCATGTCGGCGATCTTGAACTGGATGGCCTGGTTCGCGCCGATCGGCTTCCCGAACGCGTGCCGCTCCTTGGCGTACTTCACGGACTCGTCCACACAGCCCTGCGCGAGCCCGGTGGCGAGCGCGGAGATCGCGACGCGGCCCTCGTCGAGGATGCGCAGGAACTGCGCGTACCCCCGGCCCTCCTCGCCCAGGAGGTTCGCGGCGGGGACGCGGACGTCGGAGAAGGACAGCTCCCGGGTGTCCGAGGCGTTCCACCCCACCTTCGAGTAGGGCGCGGCGACCGTGAAGCCGGGCGTCCCGGACGGCACGATGATCGAGGAGATCAGCGGGCGCCCGTCCTCCTTGCGGCCGGTGACGGCGGTGACCGTGACCAGGCCCGTGATGTCCGTCCCGGAGTTGGTGATGAAGCACTTGGAGCCGTTGATCACCCAGTCGTCACCGTCGCGCACCGCCGTCGTGCGCGCGGCGCCCGCGTCCGAACCGCCGTCCGGCTCGGTCAGGCCGAACGCGCCGAGGATCTCGCCCGCGCACAGCCGCGGCAGCCACTCCCGCTTCTGCTCCTCGGTGCCGAACAGGTGCAGCGGCATCGCGCCGAGGGAGACGCCCGCCTCCAGGGTGATGGCCACGGACGAGTCGACGCGGGCGAGCTCTTCGAGGGCGATGCCGAGCGCGAAGTAGTCGCCGCCCATGCCGCCGTACTCCTCGGGGAAGGGCAGGCCGAACAGGCCCATGCGGCCCATCTCGCGGACGATCTCGTAGGGGAACTCGTGGCGCTCGTAGAAGTCGCCGATCTTGGGGGCGACGACGTCGTGCGCGAACGCCTCTACCGTGCGGCGCAGTTCCTCGTGTTCGGGGCTCAGGCGGTGGTCCATCGTTCTTCACTGCTCCTGGGGGGAGGCGGTCGGCTCTTCGTGGGAGCGGGCCGTGAGGGCACGGACGGTGCGGGACGGGCTGGGTCGGCCCAACTGGTCGGCCATCCAGGCGCTTGTGGCGCTGAGACGGACGAGGTCGACCCCGGTGTCGATGCCGAGGCCGTGCAGCATCCACACGAGGTCTTCTGTCGCGAGGTTCCCGGTGGCGCTCTTCGCGTACGGGCAGCCGCCGAGGCCGCCCGCGGAGGCGTCCACCGTCGTCACGCCGTGCTGGAGGGCGGCGAGGGTGTTGGTGAGCGCCTGGCCGTACGTGTCGTGGAAGTGGACGCCGATGCGCTCGGTCGGCACCTGCACCGCGTTGAGCGCGGCGAGCATCGCCGAGACGTGGCCCGGCGTGGCCACGCCGATCGTGTCGCCGAGGCTCAGCTCGTCGCAGCCCATGTCGATCAGGGCGCGGGCGACGCGGACGACCTTGGAGATCGGCACGGCGCCCTCCCAGGGGTCGCCGAAGCACATCGACAGATAGCCGCGGACGTGCACGCCCTGCTCGCGCGCGCGGGCCACCACCGGGGCGAACATCGCGAGGGCCTCGTCCACCGTGCGGTTGAGGTTGGCCCGGGAGAACGACTCGGTGGCGCTGGCGAAGACGCCGACGCGGTGCGCGCCGAGCGTGAGGGCGCGGTCCAGGCCCCGCTCGTTCGGCACCAGGACCGGCAGGTGGACGCCCTGGAGGTCGCCGAGGAGCGGGAACAGCTGCTCGGCGTCGGCCAGTTGGGGCACCCACTTGGGGTGCACGAAACTGGTCGCCTCGACGGTGGTGAGGCCGGCGTCGGCGAGGCGGTGGATGAACTCCGCCTTGATCTCCGTGGGTAGAGCCGTCTTCTCGTTCTGCAGGCCGTCGCGGGCGCCCACTTCGTGGATGCGGACGTGGGACGGCAGGCCCCGGGTCGGCACGACCATGGGGAGCGGTGCGGACCCCAGTTCGAGCGGTTCGCCCCCGGCCCCCGGGCCGCACTCCGCGGGCGTCGGATCGGTGGTCATTCCTGCTCCTCCTCGGGGGCGACGACGGCGAGGACCTGGTCCATGGCGACGGTCGTGCCCGGGGTGACGTCGAGCTCGGTGACGGTGCCGGCGTGCGGGGCGGAGATGACGTGCTCCATTTTCATCGCCTCGACCACCAGCAGGCTCTGGCCCGCGCTCACCACGTCGCCGGGGGAGACCTTCACGACGGTGACCGTGCCGGGCATGGGGGCGGTGAGCGCGTCCGCCCCGGCGTGCGCGGCGCCGGTGAGGGAGGCGGCCACGGGGTCGTGGTCCTGGACGTGCCAGGCGTCGCCGTCCCGGCCGAGCCAGTCGCCGGCGCGGCGGAAGGTGTGCCGGACGCCGTCGAGCGTGACGTGCACGCGGTCCGGGGTGACCGTGCGGTCGGTGCCCCGCAGGCGGTGGGTGACGGGTTCAAGTCCCGCTGCCTTGAGCCAGTGTGTGACGGGCTTCGGGGTGCTCCCGAGCCGCCAGCCGCTCGGCACGGAGAACGGGTCGGTCCAGCCGCCGCCCACCGGCTCGAGGGCGGCCTCGCGCACCGCTGCCGCCGCCTCGTACACCTCGTCGGGCACGCCGTCAGGGACGAGTCCTTCCGCCTCGCGCTCCACGAGGCCGGTGTCCAGCTCGCCCGCGACCACGGAGGGGTGGGCGAGGAGCCTGCGCAGGAAGCCCGCGTTCGTCGGCACGCCGAGGGTGACCGTGTCCGCGAGGGCGGCGCGCAGCTTGCGCAGCGCCGTCGCGCGGTCGGGGCCGAACGCGATGACCTTCGACAGCATCGGGTCGTAGAGGCTGCCGACCTCCGTGCCCTCGCTCAGGCCGGAGTCGGTGCGCACGCCGTCGCCCCGCGGCTCGTGCAGGGCCAGGACCGTGCCGCCGGAGGGCAGGAAGCCGCGCGAAGGGTCTTCCGCGCAGACGCGGGCCTCCACCGCGTGCCCGGTGAGGCTGACGTCGTCCTGGGTGAAGGGCAGCCGCTCGCCCGCCGCGACCCGCAGCTGCCACTCGACCAGGTCGAGGCCGGTGACCAGCTCCGTGACGGGGTGCTCCACCTGGAGGCGGGTGTTCATCTCCATGAAGTAGTACGACGAGGGGTCGCCGCCCGGCACGATGAACTCGACGGTGCCCGCGCCCGCGTACCCGCAGGAGCGGGCGGCCTGGACCGCGGCCTCGCCCATCGCCGCGCGCGTGGCCTCGTCCAGGAGGACGCTCGGCGCCTCCTCGATGATCTTCTGGTGGCGGCGTTGGAGGGAGCACTCGCGCTCGCCGAGGTGCACCACGTTCCCGTGGCCGTCCGCGAGGACCTGGATCTCGATGTGCCGGGGCCGGTCGACCCAGCGCTCCACGAGCAGGGTGTCGTCGCCGAAGGAGGCGCGGGCCTCGCGGCGGGCCGCCGCGATCTCGTCGGCGAGGAGCGTCTCGTCCCGCACCAGGCGCATGCCCTTGCCGCCGCCGCCCGCGCTCGGCTTGAGCAGCACCGGGGTGCCGATCTCGTGTGCCGCGTCGGCCAGTTGGGCGTCGGTCAGGCCGCTGCCCGAGGAGCCGGGGACGACCGGCACGCCGGCCGCCCGGACGGTCGCCTTGGCGCGGATCTTGTCGCCCATGAGGGAGATGGCAGAGGCGGGCGGGCCGATGAAGGTCAGTCCGGCGGCGGCGCAGGACTGCGCGAACTCCGCGTTCTCCGCGAGGAAGCCGTACCCCGGGTGGACCGCCTGGGCGCCGGACTTCGCCGCCGCCTCCAGGATGCGGTCCACGCGCAGATAGCTCTCGGTGGCGGGTGCCGGGCCGATCCGCACCGCCGTGTCGGCCTCGCGCACGTGCCGGGCGTCGGCGTCCGCGTCGCTGAAGACGGCGACCGAGCGGACGCCGAGGGTCCGCAGCGTACGGATGACGCGGACCGCGATCTCGCCGCGGTTGGCCACCAGGACCGTGTCGAACATCGTCATTCGTTCCTCACATCCGGAAGACGCCGAAGCCGGGCGCCGAGGGGTCCCTCTGGGGGAGGGGGGCGCCCGCGCACGCGGTCAGGGCCAGACCCAGCACCTGCCGGGTGTCGAGGGGGTCGATCACGCCGTCGTCCCAGAGGCGGGCCGTGGCGTAGTAGGCGTTGCCCTGTTCCTCGTACTGCGCGCGGATCGGGTCCTTGAAGGTCTCCTCGTCCTCGGCGCTCCACTGCTCGCCGCGGGCCTCCAGCTGGTCGCGCTTGACCGTGGCGAGGACGGAGGCGGCCTGCTCGCCGCCCATCACGGAGATCTTGGCGTTCGGCCACATCCACAGGAAGCGGGGGCTGTAGGCCCGGCCGCACATCGAGTAGTTGCCCGCGCCGTACGAACCGCCGACGACGACCGTCAGCTTCGGGACGCGGGTGCAGGCCACGGCCGTCACCATCTTCGCGCCGTGCTTGGCGATGCCGCCCGCCTCATAGTCCCGCCCGACCATGAAGCCGGAGATGTTCTGCAGGAAGACCAGGGGGATGCCGCGCTGGTCACAGAGCTCGATGAAGTGGGCGCCCTTCTGGGCGGACTCGGAGAACAGGATGCCGTTGTTCGCGACGATCCCGACCGGGTGGCCGTGGATGTGGGCGAAGCCGGTCACCAGCGTCGTGCCGAACTCCGCCTTGAACTCGGCGAAGCGGGAGCCGTCGACCACGCGCGCGATGACCTCCCGCACGTCGTAGGGCGTGCGGGAGTCCGTGGGCACCGCCCCGTACAACCCCAGGGGGTCGGTCTTCGGCTCCTCGACGGGCTGCACGGACCACGGCAGCGGGGCGCGGTCGGGGAGCGTCGAGACGATCGTGCGCACGATGCGCAGGGCGTGGGCGTCGTCCTCGGCGAGGTGGTCGGTGACTCCGGAGGTGCGGGAGTGGACCTCGCCGCCGCCGAGCTCCTCGGCCGTGACGACCTCGCCGGTCGCGGCCTTCACCAGCGGCGGGCCGCCGAGGAAGATCGTGCCCTGGTCGCGCACGATCACCGCCTCGTCGCTCATCGCGGGCACGTACGCCCCGCCGGCCGTGCAGGAGCCGAGGACGGCGGCGATCTGCGGGATGCCGGCCCCCGACATCCGCGCCTGGTTGTAGAAGATCCGCCCGAAGTGCTCCCGGTCGGGGAAGACGTCGTCCTGCATGGGCAGGAAGGCGCCGCCCGAGTCGACCAGGTAGAGGCACGGGAGGTGGTTCTCCAGGGCCACCTCCTGGGCGCGCAGGTGCTTCTTCACCGTCATGGGGTAGTACGTGCCGCCCTTGACCGTGGCGTCATTGGCGACGATCACGCACTCGCGGCCCGAGACACGGCCGATCCCGGCGATGACGCCGGCCGCCGGGGCACCTCCCCCGTACAACCCGTCGGCCGCGAGGGGGGCCAGTTCCAGGAAGGGGGAGCCGGGGTCGAGGAGCGTGTCCACCCGGTCGCGGGGCAGCAGCTTGCCGCGCGCCACATGGCGGGCCCGCGCCCGCTCGCCGCCGCCGAGCGCGGCCGCCGCGAGCTTGGCCCGCAGCTCGTCGACGAGGGCGGTGTGCGCCGCCTCGTTCGCCCGCCATGCCTCGGACGCGGGGTCAGCCGCGCTCGTCAGCACTGGTGCCTGCCGCATCAGTCGAGCCCCCTTGCTCGGTCCATCCGGTTCACCCGGTCGACCTCTGATCGGTTAATGAGCGTTAACGCGTTTCCTTCAGGTTAACGAGCGCTAACCGGCCTGTCTAGAATCAATTCCATGGCCACCAGAACCGACGCCCCCACCCGTCGCGAGCAGATCCTCAAGGAAGCCGCCCGGCTCTTCGCCGAGCGCGGCTTCCACGGGGTCGGTGTGGATGAGATAGGAGCCGCCGTCGGCATCAGCGGGCCGGGCCTCTACCGGCACTTCGCGGGCAAGGACGCGATGCTCGCCGAGCTGCTCGTCGGCATCAGCGGGCAGCTCCTCACGGGCGGCAAGCACTGCGTGGCCGACGTGGGCGGATCACCCGAACGGGTTCTCGACGCGCTCATCCAGGGGCACATCGACTTCGCGCTCGACGACCGCTCCCTGATCACCCTGCACGACCGCGAGCTGGACCGCCTGCGGGACAGCGACCGCAAGCTGGTCCGCCAGCTCCAGCGGCAGTACGTGGAGATCTGGGTCGACGTCGTCCGCAAGGTCTACCCGGACCTCGCGGAGAACGCGGCTCGCGTGGCCGTCCACGCGGTCTTCGGGCTGCTGAACTCCACCCCGCACCTGAGCCGCCGCGACGCGCTGCCCAGCCGGACGGCCATGGCGGAACTCCTGCACCGCCTGGCCCGGGGGGCGTTCGCAGCCGCCGCGGAGTGACACGCGTCTCTGGACGCTCTGGTGACCGCCGGGTAACCTGCCTCTGAGCAAGCGCTTAGTCGCCGTAGGCAGATGTTGGCAGAGGGAGTTCTCCGTGCGCCGTACCGTTTTCAATGAGGACCACGAGGCGTTCCGGGAGACCCTCCGCGCCTTCATCGAGGCCGAGGTCGTCCCGGTCCACGACGAGTGGTTCGCGGCCGGTCAGGTGCCGCGCGAGTTCTACTACAAGCTCGCCGATCTTGGCCTCTTCGGGATCAACGTCCCCGAGGAGTTCGGCGGCGCCGGCCTGGACACCCACAAGTTCGAGGCCATCCAGTACGAGGAGACCGCCCGCGCGGGCGTCTCCTTCGGCGGCTCCGGCGTCCACGTGCTGCTCGCCCTGCCGTACATCAAGATGCTCGCCACCGACGAGCAGAAGAAGCGCTACCTGGAGAAGTTCGTCTCCGCCGAGGAGATGTGGGCCCTCGCGATGACCGAGCCGGGCACCGGCTCCGACCTCGCGGGCATGAAGACCACCGCCAAGCTCTCCGAGGACGGGTCCCACTACGTCCTCAACGGCTCCAAGACCTTCATCACCGGCGGCGTCCACGCCGACCGCGTGATCGTCTGCGCCCGCACCGCCGCGCCGACCGCCGACGACCGCCGCTTCGGCATCTCCCTCTTCGCCGTCGACACCAAGTCCGAGGGCTACTCCATCGGCCGCAAGCTCGACAAGCTGGGCCTGAAGACCTCCGACACCGCCGAGCTGGCGTTCGTCGACGTCAAGGTCCCCGTCGAGGACCTCCTCGGCGAGGAGAACAAGGGCTTCTACTACCTCGGCAGCAACCTCCCCTCCGAGCGCTGGGGCATCGCCTTCGGGGCGTACGCACAGGCCAAGGCCGCCGTCCGGTTCGCCAAGGAGTACGTCCAGGACCGCACGGTCTTCGGCAAGACGGTCGCCTCCTTCCAGAACACCAAGTTCGAACTGGCCGCCTGCCAGGCCGAGGTGGACGCCGCCGAGGCCGTCGCCGACCGCGCCCTGGAGGCCCTGGACGCGGGCGAGCTGACCGCCGCCGAGGCCGCCTCCGCGAAGCTCTTCACCACCGAGGTCGCGCACCGCGTCATCGACAAGTGCCTCCAGCTGCACGGTGGCTACGGCTTCATGAACGAGTACCCCATCGCCCGCCTGTACGCGGACAACCGCGTCAACCGCATCTACGGCGGCACCAGCGAGGTCATGAAGATGATCATCGCGAAGAACATGGGCCTGTAGAACGCCTGTAGAACCACCTCCATGAACCAGGCACTCGAAGCCCTCCTCGATCTGCTCGACCTGGAGCAGATCGAGGAGGACATCTTCAGGGGCGTGAGCCGCTCGGCGCTCGTGCCCCGCGTCTTCGGCGGCCAGGTCGCCGCACAGGCCCTCGTCGCCGCCGGCCGCACCGTCCCCGACGACAGTTCCCCGAGCTCTCGGCTTCGCTCGAACAGGGAAGGCCCCGACGCCCACTCCCTGCACGCGTACTTCCTGCGCCCCGGGGACCCCGGCGCCCCCATCGTGTACACGGTCGACCGGATTCGCGACGGCCGCTCCTTCACCACGCGCCGCGTCGTCGCCGTCCAGCACGGGCAGCCGATCTTCCACCTCTCCGCGTCCTTCCAGACGTACGAGGACGGCCTGGAGCACCAGGCGCAGATGCCGCCCGCGGCCGACCCGGAGACGCTGCCCACCGCCGCCGAGACGCTCCCGCGCCACCTGCCGCGGGAGGTCGCCGACCGGCTTCTGGAGACCCGCGCCGCCGTCGACCTGCGGTACGTCGACGAGCCGCCCTGGGCCACCGTCGGACAGCCGCGCGAACCGCGCTCCCAGGTGTGGTTCCGCGCCAACGGCAAGCTGGCCGACGACTCCTTGCTGCACGTCTGCCTCGCCACGTACGTCTCCGACATGACCCTGCTCGACTCCGTGCTGCTCGCGCACGGCCGCGGCGGCTGGGCCGTCGGCGACGTCGTCGGCGCCTCGCTCGACCACGCCATGTGGTTCCACCGGCCCTTCCGCGCGGACGAATGGCTGCTCTACGACCAGGAGTCGCCCTCGTCCTCCGGAGGGCGGGGCCTGGGCCAGGCGCGGATCTGGACGCAGGACGGACGGCTCGCGGTCACGGTCATCCAGGAGGGTGTCATTCGCGTTCCCCGCTGATCGGACATACCGTCCGATACATGTCGGAGCAAGTGGAACAGAAGGACAACGGCGAGAGCACCTTCACCGTCATCGTCGCGGCCGTCGCCAACCTCGGGATCGCGGTGGCGAAGGCCGTCGCGGGTGTCATCAGCGGCTCCAGCGCCATGCTCTCCGAAGCGGCGCACTCCGTGGCCGACACCGTCACCGAGCTGATGCTCCTCGTCTCCCTGAAGGCCAGTGACAGACCCGCCGACGAGGAGCACCCGCTCGGCTACGGAGGGGCCCGCTACATCTGGGCGCTGCTCGCCTCCGTGGCCACCTTCGTCGGCGGCGGCGTCTTCGCCGTCTACGACGGCATCCACACGCTCACCCACGGGGAGGACCCCGGCGACCCGCTCATCTCGTACATCGTGCTCGGCATCGCCTTCCTCCTGGAGGGCTACTCGCTGCGCACCGGCCTCAAGCAGGCGCGCGGCGAGGCCGACCGCTTCGGAGTGCACCTCAAGCGCTATCTGCGCCACACCCCCGACACCGCGGTCAAGGCCGTCGTGATGGAGGACTCGGCGGCGCTCGCGGGCCTCGTGCTCGCCGCGGCCGGACTGCTCGGCGGACAGCTCACCGGGTCCGGCGCGTGGGACGGCGTCGCCTCGCTCTGCATCGGCGTGCTCCTCGTGTACGTCGCCTGGGTCCTCGGGCACGCCAACTCCGAGCTGCTCATCGGGCGGCCGCTGCCGCCGGAGATGCGGGCCGCGGTCCGGGCCGAACTGCTCGCCGACCCGCACGTCGTGGACGTACTGGAACTGACCACGCTCCTCCAGGGGCCCAAGGAGGCCCTGGTCGCCGCGAAGGTCGACTTCCGGGACGTGTCGACCGCCGGGGACATCGAGCGCGCCTGCGACCGGATGGCGCAACGCATCCAGGAGCGCTTCCCCGCCGTCCGGCGGGTCTACCTGGACCCGACGCCGGGCCCGGCTCAGGACGCGGGCGTCAGCCCCGCCGCGGCCAGCAGATAGGCCGTCAGAGGGTCGTAGTGGCGCGGGCTCGTCACGTGGTCGTCGAGCGGCACGGTCACCTGCACGGTGCCCTCGGCCTCGCCGATGAACAGTGCCGGGTCGTTGCAGTCCGCGTACCCCACGGAGTCCAGGCCGCGCTGGCCCGCGCGCCCCGCCCAGCCGTGGTCGGCGACGACGAGGTCGGGCAGCGGGCGGCCCTCGCGCTCCAGACCGTCCAGGATCGCGTTCATCGGCTCGGGGGAGTGGGTGTGCCACAGCGTCGCGCCGCGCTCGAGCATCGCCACGTCCGCGAACTGGAAGACCATGCCCTCGTCGGCCATCAGGCCCTCCGGGATCACCACGATCTCGCAGCCCGCCGTGCGCAGGGCCGCGGCCGTCGCACGGTGCACGTCGAGCAGCCCTCCGGGGTGGCCGGTCGCGAAAAGCACCCTCTCCTTGCCGGCGGCCGCCTTGCGCAGCCGCGCCGCCATCCGCTCCAGGGCGTCGACCGTCAGCTCCGGGTCGATGGTGTCCTGGCCGTGCCGGTGCTGCGGGTCGTCGATGACGCCGCAGCGCTCCGCCATCACCGCGAGGACGTCCTGCTCGTCGGTCCACCGGTCGCCGAGCTCCAGACCGAGCCAGTAGTGGCGGTCGCCGTTCGCGAGCTTCCTGTAGTGGCTGAGGTTGTTGTCGCGGGGCGTGGCGACGTCACCCGCGATGCGGGTGCGGACTAGATGGTCGACGAGCGCGGCACGGCTGGGTATCGGCATGGCTCCCATTCTGCCGTCGGCGACGGCCCGGCGGTGGGCTGTCCCGAACCCCGGGCCTGTGACCTGTGCCCCTTCCGCCTCAGGACACGCGGCCGAGCGCGAACCACAGCTCCATGCGGACGTCCGGGTCGTTCAGATCCGTGCCCAGGAGCGACTCGCAGCGGGCGATGCGCTGGCGGACCGTGTTGCGGTGGACGGAGAGGGCGGTCGCCGTGCGGTCCCAACTGCCGTGCAGGGAGAGCCAGGTGCGCAGGGTGGCGGTCAGTGCCTCGTTTCCGGCCAGCGGCGCGAGCAGCACGCGCGCGTGGGCGTCGGCCTCCTCGGGGGCGATCAGGGCGCCGAGACCGCTCTCGTGGTGGCGTACGAGGGGCTGCCGGGTCGCCTCGGCGCGGCGCAGCGCACGGGCCGCCTGGACGTCGGCCGCGGGCAGGTCCTCGGGGGCCGCCGGGGCGGCGACGCC
The DNA here is from genome assembly GCF_040683555.1 of Streptomyces sp. NPDC093510. NCBI lineage: Bacteria > Bacillati > Actinomycetota > Actinomycetes > Kitasatosporales > Streptomycetaceae > Streptomyces > Streptomyces sp. NPDC093510. The sequence goes on along the minus strand of NZ_JBFBEE010000024.1, from coordinate 67,284 downwards.
CAGCGTCCAGCCGTCCGTCGCGGTGACCTCGCGGTCGGCGGGGACGAGGAGGCGTACGACGTCCTCGCGCGGGTCGACCAGGCCGCTGCCCAGAGCCGCGGCGAGCGCGGACGCGGCCAGCGGGGTGTGCTCCCCGCGCGCGTGGACCACCCTCCACAGGCCGCTCCCCAGGAGAGGGCCGGTCTCCTCCGGGGACGCCCCGAGGAGGAGCCGCACCAGCGCCGCCGAGCGGGCCGCCTCGGTGGCGCCCTGGTGTTCGCCGGTGAGCAGCGAGAGCAGCACGACGGCCGCCCCGGCGATGGTGTGGTCGCCCGGCTCGCGGCGCTCCGTGGCGGTCCCGAGCGCGAAGCCGCGGCCGCCGCCGAGCGCGTAGGCGGCGAGGTGCGTGGACCCCGCCGTGTCGGCGGCGGACGCCGGGGCGGCGGGCGCGGGTCGGCGTACGACTTCGGTCAGCGCCCGCAACGCCTCGCGCGTGGCGTCCCGCGCCCGCCCGGCCGCCTGCAGCTCCGCCCCGTCCGGCCCGTACAGCACCGCCGCCCCGCCGAGCCTGGCCGCCAGCTGACGCAGCACGGCCGGCACCGGGTCCGGCCTGGCCGCCGCCGTGGCGAGGCCCTGCTGGGCCTCCGTCACCCGGCGCAGCTCCGCGTGCCTGGCTTCGGCCATGAGCCGCCACACGGCACGCGCGACCCCGCTGAAGGTGGTGCGCGGCGGCACCTCGACGAGCGGCAGCCCGTACCGGTCGCACGCCTCGGCCAGGGCGCGCGGGACCGTGTCGTGCACGGGCGCGACGCCGAAGCCGAGGGCCGCGCCGCCCGCCGCGAGGATGCGGGCCACGTAGTCGTCGAGGTAGGCGTCCGAGCCCGCCGGGTCCGTGATGTGCACGCCCGCCGTGAGGAGCAGTTCGCCGCCGAGCAGGTACGGGTACGGGTCGGCCATCTCCGAGGTGTGCACCCACTGCACGGCCGTGCCCGCGGCCTCCGCGCCCGGTCCCGCGATCTGTCGCAGGCCGAGGTCCTCGCGCGCGAGCAGCGCGGCGAGCGGGACGGGCGGGGTGGGGGGAGCCGTGGGATCGGCCATGTGGACGTTCCATCCCTCTGAGTCGCGGAGAGTGGAGGAAACGTACACTTCAGCGTTGCTTTCCGGCCACCTAAGGTCGTGCCGACCACAGGCCGCGGGTACGGGCGGATGTCCCCGCGGCCGGTCCTCACTCCCATCTGCACGACACGCCACCGAGGTGCGCGAAGGAGGCCCCCTATGGCCGTCGACTACACAGTGATCGTCGTCTATCTCGCCGGGATGCTGGCCATGGGCTGGTGGGGCATGCGCCGCGCCAAGTCCAAGAGCGAGTTCCTCGTCGCGGGGCGCCGCCTCGGACCCTGGATGTACTCCGGGACCATGGCCGCCATCGTGCTCGGCGGCGCCTCCACCATCGGCGGCGTCGGCCTCGGCTACCAGTACGGGCTGTCCGGCGCCTGGATGGTCTTCACCATCGGCCTCGGCCTGCTCGCGCTCAGCGTGTTCTTCTCGGCCCGCATCGCGCGCCTGAAGGTGTACACCGTCTCCGAGATGCTCGACCTGCGCTACGGAGGGCGCGCGGGCGTCATCTCCGGAGTGGTCATGTGGGCGTACACGCTGATGCTCGCGGTCACCTCGACCATCGCGTACGCCACGATCTTCGACGTCCTCTTCGACCTGAACCGCACCGTGGCGATCATCCTCGGCGGCTCGATCGTCGTCGCGTACTCCACGCTCGGCGGCATGTGGTCCATCACGCTCACCGACATGGTGCAGTTCGTGGTGAAGACGATCGGCGTGCTGCTCCTGCTCCTGCCCATCGCGGTCGTCAAGGCCGGCGGCTTCGGCGAGATGAGGGCGAAGCTGCCCACCGAGTACTTCGACCCGCTCGGCGTCGGCGGCGAGACGATCTTCACGTACGTGCTGATCTACACCTTCGGCATGCTCATCGGGCAGGACATCTGGCAGCGCGTCTTCACCGCCCGCAGCGACAAGGTCGCCCGCTACGGAGGGACCGTCGCCGGCACGTACTGCCTCGTCTACGCGATCGCGGGCGCCGTCATCGGCACCGCCGCCAAGGTCATGTACCCGAAGCTGCCGAGCGCCGACGCGGCCTTCGCGACCATCGTCAAGGACGAACTGCCCATGGGCGTACGCGGCCTGGTCCTCGCCGCGGCGCTCGCCGCCGTCATGTCGACGTCCTCCGGAGCGCTCATCGCCTGCGCGACCGTCGCCAACAACGACATCTGGTCGCGGCTGCGGGGCGCCGTCGGCAAGCGGAACGACGAGCCGCACGACGAGGTCAAGGGCAACCGCGTCTTCATCCTCGTCATGGGCGTCGGGGTGATCGTCATCGCCATCGCGCTCAACGACGTCGTCGAGGCCCTGACCGTCGCCTACAACCTGCTCGTCGGCGGTCTGCTCGTGCCGATCCTCGGCGGGCTGCTGTGGCGCCGAGGCACCGCGTCCGGCGCGCTCGCGGCCGTCGCCACGGGCGGCCTCTCGGTCATCGGGCTCATGTGGGGGTACGGAATCCTCGCCAACGAGCCCGTCTACTACGGCCTGCTGACCTCACTCGCCGTCTACGTAGTGGTCTCTTTCGCCACGAAGCCCACTGACGCCGCGGTCCTCGCCGCCTGGCGCGAACGCCTCGCCGGGCGCGGCGCCGAGCCCGGGCCCGCGGCCGAACCGACCCCCGTACCTCAGTAAAGTCAGAAAGCGCCCACAAAGCGCATCGAAGCGTAAAAAGGAAGGCACTCCCCACCATGAGCAGCAACGAGACGCCCCGCGGCCCCGTCGACTCCTCCCGCATCCCCCGGTACGCGGGCCCGGCGACGTACGCCCGGCTGCCCCGCCTCGACGAGGTCGGCGGCAAGGCGGACGTCGCGGTGGTCGGCGTGCCCTTCGACTCCGGCGTCTCGTACCGCCCCGGCGCCCGCTTCGGCGGCAACGCGATCCGCGAGGCCTCCCGCCTCCTGCGCCCCTACAACCCGGCGCAGGACGCCTCGCCCTTCGCGCTCGCGCAGGTCGCCGACGCGGGCGACATAGCGGCCAACCCGTTCAACATCAACGAGGCCGTCGAGACCATCGAGGCCGCCGCCGACGACCTCCTCGGCTCCGGCGCCCGCATGATGACCCTCGGCGGCGACCACACCATCGCGCTGCCGCTGCTGCGTTCCGTCGCCAAGAAGCACGGCCCGGTCGCCCTGCTCCACTTCGACGCCCACCTGGACACCTGGGACACCTACTTCGGCGCCGAGTACACGCACGGTACGCCGTTCCGCCGGGCCGTCGAGGAGGGCATCCTCGACACCGAGGCGCTCTCCCACGTCGGTACCCGCGGCCCGCTGTACGGCAAGAAGGACCTCACCGACGACGAGAAGATGGGCTTCGGCATCGTCACCTCGGCGGACATCTACCGCCGCGGCGCCGACGAGGTCGCCGACCAGCTCCGCCAGCGCATCGGCGACCGCCCCCTCTACATCTCCATCGACATCGACTGCCTCGACCCGGCCCACGCCCCCGGCACCGGCACCCCCGAGGCGGGCGGCATGACCTCCCGCGAGCTCCTGGAGATCCTGCGCGGCCTCGCCTCCTGCAACCTCGTCTCCGCCGACGTCGTCGAGGTCGCCCCGGCCTACGACCACGCGGAGATCACGGCGGTCGCGGCCTCCCACACCGCGTACGAACTGACCACGATCATGTCCCGCCAGATCGCCGAGGCGCGCCTGCCCCGCCAGGCGGTGAGCGAGCGGTGAGCCACGACCACGACGTAGTCCTGCGGCCCACCGCCGCCCAGACCGAGGCCGCCCTGAACCCGCCCCCCGGGCGCAACGGCGGCGACCTCGTCGTCGAGACCCTCGCCGGGCTCGGCGCGACCACCGTCTTCGGACTCCCGGGCCAGCACGCGCTCGGCATGTTCGACGCGCTGCGGCGCTCCTCGCTCTCGTACGTCGGGTTCCGCGTCGAGAACAACACGGGGTTCGCGGCGGACGCGTACGGCCGCATCACCGGCGAGGTCGCCCCGCTGCTGCTGTCCACCGGGCCCGGCGCGCTCACCTCGCTCGCCGCGCTCCAGGAGGCGGCGGCGGGCTCGTCGCCGGTCCTCGCGATCGGCAGCCAGGTCCCGGTGGCCGGGCTCGGCGGCGGCCGCCACGGCTATCTGCACGAACTCCGCGACCAGCAGGCCTCGTTCCGTGACGTGGTCAAGTCCGTGCACACGGTCCGCACGGCCTCGCAGATCCCCTCCGCCCTCGCCGCGGCCTGGGAGTCGGCGCTCACCGCACCGCACGGCCCTGTCTGGGTGGAGATCCCGCAGGACGTGCTCCTCGCCGAGACCACCCTGCCGGTCGTCACCGCGATGGACGCGACGCCCGAGGAGGTCGTGCCGCGCCCCGAGCTGACCGCCGTGGCCGCCGATCTGCTGTCGCGTGCCGAACGCCCGGCAATCATCGCGGGCGGCGGCGTCGTGCGCTCGGACGCGAGCGGCAAGCTGCTGGCACTCGCCGAGCTGATCAACGCCCCCGTCGTCACGACCTTCGGCGGTAAGGGCGCCTTCCCCTGGGAGCACCCGCTCTCGCTCCAGTCGTGGCTGGAGGACCGGCACACCACGGACTTCCTGGAGGACGCCGACGTCCTGCTGGTGGTCGGCTCCGGGCTCGGTGAGCTCTCCTCGAACTACCACACCTTCAAGCCGCGCGGCCGGGTGATCCAGATCGAGGCGGACGCCGGGAAGCTGGAGTCCAACCACCCCGGACTCGGCATCCACGCGGACGCGCGGATCGCCCTGTCCGCGCTCCTGGAGACGATCGATACGCCCAGGGAGGACGCCGAGGCTCCCCAAAGGGTGGCCGCTCTCCTCGGCAAGGTCCGCGAGCGGATCGACGCGCAGGACCTCACCCTGGAGCAGCAGATCCTCGCCTCCGTGCGCGAGGCCCTGCCGGACGCGTCCCCGTCCTTCTGGGACATGACGATCCTCGCGTACTGGGCGTGGTCGGCGTTCGACGCGCGGCGCCCGAACACCATGCACTCGGCGCAGGGCGCGGGCGGCCTCGGCTACGGCTTTCCGGCGGCGCTGGGCGCGGCCGTCGCGGACCCCTCCCACCCGGTCCTCGCCGTCTCCGGAGACGGCGGCGCGATGTACTCGATCGCGGAGCTGGCCACGGCGAAGCAGTACGACCTGCCGGTGACCTGGCTGATCGTCGACGACGGCGGCTACGGCATCCTGCGCGAGTACATGTCCGACGCCTTCGGCGAGGCGACCGGCACGGAGCTGGCGCGGCCCGACTTCGTGAAGCTCGCGGAGTCCTTCGGGGTGCCGGGCGTGCGGACGACTCCGGAGACGCTGTGTGACGACCTCGCGAAGGCGCTGGCCGAGCCCGGGCCCTCCGTAGTGGTGCTTCCGGCGGTCCTGCGGATGTTCGCTCCGACGCATCTCGCCGGGAACTGATCGGGCGTCAGTCGGCGAGGTGGCCGGACTTGACCGCCGTGATGAACGAGGACCAGCCCGTCGACGGGAAGACCAGCGCGGGGCCGTGCGGCGCCTTGGAGTCGCGGACTGGTATGCCGGTGGGGTGGTTGTCCAGAACCTCTACGCAGCTTCCACCTTCGCTGCCGCTGTAGGACGACTTCCGCCAGCCGTTCAGTGCGGCAGCGTTCGGGATGATGTGGCTAGTCACAGTTCTCATGGTCCTTCGCTGTTGCCCGCAACAGGGCGAGTGATTCCTTAAGCGGCAGTGCGTCGCTCAGTGCGTGATCGTAACGAGATTGCAGCTGGTGGACCATGGAGGGGGAGTCATGCACCTTGCCCATACCCACCCCTTCGCTGTACGCCACGGGTGGCTGGTCCTCGAACCACAGCAGTGTGAGCATGCTCTCCAGCAGTGGATGAAAGCCCAAGGCGAGCGGCAGCACGTGTACACGCACGCGCCCTGACTCCACCAATGCCACAACGTGCCGGAGTTGCTCCGCCATCACCTCGGGGCTGCCGATCACCCGGCGCAGCACCGCCTCATCAAGCAACGCCCACACTACGGGCCGCACCGGATGCTCCAGGATCTTCGCGCGGTCCAGGCGTGTGACAACGAGCCTGTCACATTCCTGTTCACTCACAGGAGGGAACGACGTCCCCAGAACCGCACGCGCGTACCTCTCCGTCTGGAGAATCCCGGGGATGAACGACAGGGCGAACTCCCGGATCATCGTCGCCTGTTGTTCGAGTTGCAGCGCCGTCTCGAAGTACTCGGCCACCGCCATGTCGTCGTCCGGCAGGAAGCTGCTCAGTACATTCCCCGTGCCCAGCGCCCTGTCGAGCCTCCGCGCGTCCTCCTTGGAAGGAATCCGGCGGCCCGCCTCGATGTGCGCGATGTGCGAACGCGTCATGAGTGCCATGTCGGCCAACTCCTGCTGTGTGAGCCCAGCCGCTTCCCGTTGGGCCCTCAGCCATTCCCCATAGATGTTACTCATCGTCAACTCCCGTGTGACAGGCGCTTTGTCACGCCCCTCCCCCTGGTGAGAGTAATCCGGACCGTCTCACTCTGTGAGTGGATCGCTACACAGCGATGCGTAGGCCCTCGCTAGGAGTTGAAGACGTGTTGCGCTGTATCACCCGCCTCGCGGAACCCCTGTTGCGGTTCCTGCTGCCCGCCTCCGGGCGCCACCGCCTCGTGGCGGTCGAGCCGGTCGGCATGCGGGATGAGGAAGCCAAGCGCCGGCGCGCCCGCCGCCGCGCCCTCTGGCTCGCCGTGCACGGTGTCGACGTAGGCCCCCGCCACATCCATGGCATCGAGGTGGCTGCCGCGTGATCGCACACGAACCTCCCGAGGCCCCTTCCACCGGCGTGCCGGCCCCTCGCCTCCTTCCCTGGTCCAACTCCGACGGCAACCCCTGCTACCTCATCGGCGACGGAACCGGCCCTGTCTCCCATATCGCCGACAACATCGAATCCATCCAGCTCGGCATGGCCGACGCGCTGCTCGGGCACGCGGCCGACTTGGCCGACGATCCGACGACCACCGCGCCTCAGCTCCGCTTCCTGGCCGACCGCATGGCCGAGTCCCTGCGGGACGTGACCCGGATCGCCCGCAGCCGGGGGGCCCGCCTTCCCGCACCCGCGTACGACGACGATCCCGAAGAGGAGGGAGTTCTTCGCTGATCAGCGCTGTTTTTCGTACAACCGTCCTCGGTACTGGTGAGTCATCTGGGTTAGGCGCGCAGGGGGCGCGCCTTGTACGGGCCCACGGGGGACCCCGTACGACCACCCGAGGGGAAACACTCCATGACTCACCCGGTATCCGGGATATCCCGGCGTGCCCGCATACTCTCGGCGGGTCTCGCCGCCGGAGTGCTCGTACCGCTCGGCACGGCCGCCACCGCCACGCCCGCCGCAGCGGCGGCGGCGCCGCAGGTCGCCTGCACCTCCGCGCAGGCCGGCCTCGCCGCCAAGCTCACCAAGGACATCACCGCCGCGCTGAAGAACCGCAAGGGCACCGTCGCGGTCGGCCTCCACGACCGCACCACCGACACCACCTGCACCCTGCGCGCGGGCACCTCCTTCGACTCGGCGAGCGTCGTCAAGGTGACCGTCCTCGCGGCGCTCCTGTGGGACGCGAAGAAGACCGAGCGGAAGCTGTCCGAGCGTGAGTCGGACCTCGCCTACGCCATGATCACCAAGTCGGACAACGCGGCGACCACCAAGCTCTGGCGTCAGCTCGGCACGGGCAAGATCAAGGCGTTCCTCGCGGCCGCGAAGATGACGAAGACCGTGCCCGGCTCCGGCGGCTACTGGGGGCTGACCCGGATCAACGCCACCGACGAGCAGAAGCTCCTCGCGCTGGTCACCGCCAAGAACTCCGTCCTGAGCGACAACGCCCGCGCCTACATCCTCAAGCTGATGGGCAAGGTCGTCTCCTCGCAGCGCTGGGGCACCCCGGCGGGCGCCCCGTCCACCGTCAAGATCCACGTCAAGAACGGCTGGCTGCAGCGGTCGACCCACGGCTGGCGGGTGCACAGCGTCGGCGCGTTCAAGGGCGGCGGCCACGACTACACGATCTCCGTGCTCTCGCACGGCAACAGCACGATGAACTACGGCGTCGCCACGATTCAGGGCGTGGCCAAGGCGATCCACAAGGACCTCACGCCCCGTGCGACGTCGGCGAGCAGGTACACGCCCACGGATCAGCCCCGTGAGGCCTTCGTCGCGGTGCCCGGCAGCTGAGTCTCCGCTGACATTTGTTGCGGCGGGATGAAAATCGCATCCCGCCGTGTTGGGCCTCTCGGCAGGTCAGGTCGACGGGAGGCAGCACGTGGCGGAGCAACGGGGTGGGGCCGAGCCGGAGAAATCCGGCTGGGCCAAGCGGCTCACCGGGTACGCGTGGCGGTATCCGAAGGACGTCGTGCTCGCGCTCGGGTCCTCGCTCGGCGGCATGGCCGTCATGGCCCTCGTGCCGCTGATCACCAAGGTGATCATCGATGACGTCATAGGGCAGGACGGACAGGGCGGCGGCCGGTCCATGGGGCCCTGGGCAGGCGCGCTCATCGGCGCCGCCGTCGTCGTCTACGTCCTCACCTACATCCGCCGCTACTACGGCGGCCGCCTCGCCCTCGACGTCCAGCACGACCTGCGGACCGAGATGTACGGGACGATCACGAAGCTCGACGGACGGCGCCAGGACGAACTGTCCACCGGGCAGGTCGTGGGGCGGGCGACGAGCGACCTCCAGCTCATCCAGGGGCTGCTCTTCATGCTGCCGATGACCATCGGCAACGTCCTGCTCTTCGTGATCTCCCTCGTGATCATGGCGTGGCTCTCGCTGCCGCTCACCCTCGTCGCACTCGCCGTCGCCCCCGCCCTCTGGTTCATCGCCCGCCGCTCCCGCTCCCGCCTGCACCCCGCCACCTGGTACGCGCAGGCCCAGGCCGCCGCCGTCGCCGGTGTGGTCGACGGCGCCGTCAGCGGCGTACGCGTGGTGAAGGGCTTCGGGCAGGAGGACCAGGAGACCGGCAAGCTCAGGGAGGTCGGGCGCAAGCTCTTCGCCGGACGGCTGCGGACCATCCGCCTCAACTCCCGCTACACCCCCGCCCTCCAGGCCGTCCCCATGCTCGGCCAGGTCGCCATGCTCGCCGTCGGCGGCTGGCTCGCGGTCAAGGGCGACATCACCCTCGGCACGTTCGTCGCCTTCTCCACCTACCTCGCGCAGCTCGTCGGACCCGTGCGCATGCTCGCCATGGTCCTGACCGTCGGCCAGCAGGCCCGCGCCGGCGTCGAGCGCGTCCTCGAACTCATCGACACCGAGCCGAGCATGAAGGACGGGGAGAAAGAGCTGCCCGCCGATGCTCCCGCCACCGTCGAGTTCGACGATGTCTCCTTCGCCTACGAAGACGACCGGCCCGTCCTCAGCGGTCTCTCCTTCGAGATCCGCCCCGGCGAGACCCTCGCCGTCGTCGGCTCGTCCGGCAGCGGCAAGTCGACCGTCTCGCTGCTCCTGCCCCGCTTCTACGACGTGTCGCACGGCGCCGTCCTCATCGGCGGCCACGACGTGCGCGAGCTGACCCTCGACTCCCTGCGGTCCGCCATCGGGCTCGTCCCCGAGGACTCCTTCCTCTTCTCCGACACCGTGGGCGCCAACATCGCCTACGGCCACCCGGAGGCGACCCGCAAGGAGATCGAGACCGCCGCCCGCGCCGCCCAGGCCCACGGCTTCATATCCGACCTGCCCGAGGGGTACGACACCAAGGTCGGCGAACAGGGCCTCACCCTCTCCGGCGGCCAGCGCCAGCGCATCGCGCTCGCCCGCGCCATCCTCACCGACCCCCGCCTCCTCGTCCTCGACGACGCCACATCGGCCGTCGACGCGCGCGTGGAGCACGAGATCCACGAGGCGCTGCGCGGCGTCATGGCGGGCCGCACCACCCTCCTCATCGCCCACCGCCGCTCCACCCTCGGCCTCGCCGACCGCATCGCCGTCCTCGACGACGGCCGGCTCGCCGACCTCGGCACGCACGAGGAGCTGGAGGAGCGCTCCGCCCTCTACCGGCGGCTGCTCACCGACCCCGACGAGCTGGGCGGCGTATCGCCGGGCCACGCCCTCCCCGCCGGGCTGCCCGAGGACACGTCCGTACGCGATTCCGTACGCGACGAGCTGGACGCCGAGTTCGACGCGGAGCGCGGCATCACGCCCGCGCTGTGGACCGGCGACCGGGAGCCGAAGGACACCACTCTCGCCGGAATGCCGTCCACCCCCGAGCTCCTCGCCCAGGTCGAGGCGCTGCCCCCGGCCACCGACACCCCCGGCATCGACGAGGCGCGCGCCGTCACGCCCGAGGAGTCGTACGGACTGCGCAGACTGCTCGCCGGATTCCGGGTGCCGCTGCTGTTCAGCCTGCTGCTCGTCGCCGTCGACGCGGGCATGGGACTGCTGCTGCCCATCCTGATCCGGCACGGCATCGACGAGGGCGTCAGCGACCTCGCGTACGGCGCCGTCTGGGCCGCGTCAGGGCTCGCGCTCGCCGCCGTCGCCGTGCAGTGGGCGGCGCAGACCGGCGAGATGCGGATGACGGGACGGACCGGCGAGCGGGTGCTCTACTCGCTCCGGCTGAAGATCTTCTCGCAGCTCCAGCGGCTCGGACTCGACTATTACGAACGGGAGCTGACCGGGCGCATCATGACCCGGATGACGACCGACGTGGACGCCCTGTCGACCTTCTTGCAGACCGGACTCGTCACCGCGTTCGTCTCCGTCGTCACCTTCTTCGGCATCATGGCAGCCCTCCTCGTCATCGACGTGGAGCTCGCCCTCGTCGTCTTCGCGACGCTGCCGCCGCTGATCATCGGCACGTACTTCTTCCGCAAGGCCAGCGTGAAGGCGTACGAACTGGCCCGTGAGCGCGTGTCCGTCGTCAACGGCGACCTCCAGGAGTCCGTCGCCGGGCTGCGCATCGTGCAGGCCTTCCGGCGCGAGCGCGCGGGCTCCGAGCGGTTCGCGGAGAACAGCGACAGCTACCGGCAGGCCCGCATCCGCGGCCAGTGGCTGATCTCCGTGTACTTCCCGTTCGTGCAGTTCCTGTCGTCCGTCGCCGTCGTCGCCGTACTGATCGTCGGCGCGGGCCGGGTCGAGGCGGGCACCCTGACGACCGGCGCGCTCGTCGCGTACCTCCTCTACATCGACCTGTTCTTCGCCCCCGTGCAGCAGCTGTCGCAGGTCTTCGACGGCTACCAGCAGGCGTCCGTCTCGCTGGGCCGCATCCAGGAACTCCTCCAGGAGCCGACGTCGACACAGGCCGCGAAGGAGCCGATGGAGGTGCTCTCGCTGCGCGGCGAGATCGCCTTTGAAGACGTCGACTTCGCGTACGCGGCGACCGGCGAGGGCGCCCCCGAGGAGGCGCTCAGCGGCGTACGCCTGCGGATACCCGCCGGACAGACCGTCGCCTTCGTCGGCGAGACCGGCGCGGGCAAGTCGACGCTCGTGAAGCTCGTCGCCCGCTTCTACGACCCCACGGGCGGCCGGGTGACGGTGGACGGCACGGACCTGCGCTCCCTCGATCTCACCTCGTACCGCCACCGCCTCGGTGTCGTGCCGCAGGAGGCGTACCTCTTCGCGGGCACGGTCCGCGACGCCATCGCCTACGGCCGCCCCGACGCCACCGACGCCCAGGTCGAGGCCGCCGCCCGCGCGGTCGGCGCGCACGAGATGATCGCCACCCTGGAGGGCGGCTACCTCCACGAGGTGAGCGAGCGCGGCCGCAACCTCTCCGCGGGGCAGCGCCAGCTGATCGCGCTGGCCCGCGCCGAACTGGTCGACCCCGACATCCTGCTCCTCGACGAGGCGACCGCCGCACTCGACCTCGCCACGGAAGCGCAGGTCAACCAGGCCACCGACCGCATCGCGGGCAAGCGCACGACGCTGGTCGTCGCCCACCGCCTCACCACGGCCGCCCGCGCCGACCGCGTCGTCGTGATGGACCACGGACGGGTCGCGGAGGACGGCACGCACGAGGAGCTCCTCGCGCTGGACGGGCGGTACGCGCGGCTGTGGCGGACGTTCGTGGGGGAGCCGGTCGAAGCGGTCTGAGACGGCCGGCGGGGAGCGCGGGGGAGCTCGGGGGAGCGCGGGAAAAGGCGGGCGGTCCCCGCAACCGTGGGGGGTGTGAGCTGCGTCCGTACATCAGTACGCTGAGACAGCAGTGGCGGGAGGGGCAACCGTGAGCAGTGAGCGGAGCAGCGGTCGGATACGACGGCGGCGGCTGACGCTCGGCACCGCCGTGCTCGCCGCCGCCGTCCTGCTAGCCCTCGCGGGCCCCGGCACCGCGTCCGCGGAGGCCGTCAACGGCCTCTGCGCAGGACGCAAGGTGCGCACGCTGCCCTTCAGCACCGGCCGTGTCGACGTCTTCAAGACCCGCGGCTACGTCTGCGCCGTGACCTTCGCCAAGAAGACCGGCGCCCGCAAGACGATGTCCGTCAGCGTCCAGGCCCGCGGCAGCCGGCCCGCGCGCGACAAGGGCCGGTACACCCACCACGCGGGCCCGGTGACGGTCCACGCGGGCCACCGCTGCGTGTGGGTGAAGGGGAGGATCGGCGGTCACGGGGTCAGTTCGGGCTGGATCCTCTGCTGAGCGAACTCCGCCGACCGAACTTCGCCGATCGAACTCTGCCGATCGAACCTCCCCTGGTGTGGACCCAGTTGCTCCGTTAGGTTCCGGGGCATTGCTGTGTCGACAGGGGAGGATGCATGCGCAAGACGCTCAGATGGGTGCTGTCACTCGTGGTGCTGATAGGCACGGCGGGTGCGGCCGGAGCGACGACGACCGGGGCGGCCACAGCCGCGGAACCGGCCACAGCTGCCGAAACGGCCACAGCCGCCGAAACGGCCACAGCCGCCGAAACGGCTACGAAAGACATCAAGGACAGGCTGCTCGCCGTACCCGGCATGAGCCTGATCGAGGAGAAGCCGTACCCGGGCTACCGCTTCTTCGTCCTCAACTACACCCAGCCTGTGGACCACCGGCACCCATCCAAGGGCACCTTCAAGCAGCGCCTGACCGTGCTGCACAAGGACACCAGCCGCCCCACGGTCTACTACACCAGCGGCTACAGCGTCTCCACGAACCCGAGCCGCCGCGAGCCGACACAGATCGTCGACGGCAACCAGATCTCCATGGAGTATCGCTTCTTCACGCCCTCGCGCCCCGAGCCGGCCGACTGGACCAAGCTCGACATCTGGCAGGCCGCCACGGACCAGCACCGCATCTACCAGGCGCTCAAGCCGATCTACGGCAAGAAGTGGCTGGCCACGGGCATCTCGAAGGGCGGCATGACCGCCACGTACTACGAGCGCTTCTATCCGCGCGACATGGCGGGAATCGTCTCCTACGTAGCGCCCAATGATGTCGTCGACAAGGAGGACTCGGCCTACGACGAGTTCCTCGCGGGCGTCGGCACCAAGGAGTGCCGCGACAGGATTCAGGCCGTGCAGCGCGAGGCGCTGGTGCGCAGGGAGCCGCTGTCGGCGAAGCTCGCCGCGTACGCCGGGGCGGAGGGCTACACCTTCAAGACCGTCGGCACGCTGGACAAGGCCTTCGAAGCCGTCGTCATGGACCTCGTGTGGGGCTTCTGGCAGTACCAGCCCGCCGCCACCGCCTGCGGGAAGATCCCGGACGCGGCCACCATGACCGACCAGGCCCTCTTCGACTACGTCGACTCCGTGGGCGGCTGGTCCTCCTACTCCGACCAGGGCCTCACCCCCTACACGCCGTACTACTACCAGGCGGGCACCGAACTCGGCGCGCCCACCATCGAGCAGCCCTGGCTCGGCGACCTGAGCCGCTACGGCTACCAGCCGCCGCGGAACTTCGTGCCGCGCGAGATCCCGATGAAGTTCAAGCCGAACGCGATGCGGGACGTCGACCGCTGGGTGCGGCACAACGCACACCGGATGATGTACGTGTACGGAGAGTACGACCCGTACGGCGCCGAGAAGTTCCGCCCCGCGCGCGGCGCCAAGCACGACAGCTACGTCTTCACGGCGCCCGGCGCGAACCACGGGGCCACCGTCTCGCAGCTCGTCGCCGACCAGAAGGCGAAGGCGACGGAGCGCATCCAGACGTGGGCCGGGGTGCCCTCCGACTCCGGCAAGCCGCTGGCCGCGTACGACAAGAAGCTCGACCGGCGTGACGTGCGGAAGGAGCAGACGCTGCGGCCGTAGTACGGCTGTTCGTCCTGCGGGGGCCGACGCGCCGCGTCGGCCCTTTCGCGCGTCCGGCCCTACAGCCGTATCGCGCAGCCCACGGGACGTGTCCCGTCCAGGGTCACGTACAGCCGCGTGGCGGCGGGGCACGCGGCTCGGTCCGTCACCGCCGACGTCACCCGGTACTCGGGGCGCCGCTCGCCCGAGCCGTCGCAGGCGGTCTCGCGCACCTCGCCGGGCCCCGCGCCGTACACGCAGTCCCCGACGACGGTCCGCGGGCCGCCACCGCCACCGGGGTCGCCCGGATGCGGTGGCTCCAGATTCCGCATGCAGGCGTAGCCCCGCGGGATCTCGCCGTCGCCGTCCTCGTCGACGGCCGGCCTGCTCTCGCTGATGTGCAGCACGAAGTCCGTGCGCGGCGGGCACGCGGGGCCCTGCCGCACCGTCCCGTCGTAGCGCGCGACGACCCGCGCGACCGCCCGTTCACTCGTGCACGAGACCTCCGTGGACGTCTCGCGGCCCCTTGAACTGCACTCGTCCACGGCGAGGAACACGGGGGCGGTGGCGGAGGCGGTGGGGGTGGGGGCGGAGCCGGTGGTGCGGGAGGTGGCCAGATCTGAGCCGCCGGACTTCTGACAACCGGTCAGTGCGGTCAGGACGGCCAGCGCGATCAGTGCGGTCAGGATGGCCAGCGCGGTCAGTGCCGTCGCCGCGGCGAACAGCGGTGTGCGGACGCAGGCAACCATGGTCATCCCCCCGATACGCGCACCCCAGCGTGGCCCGCCGAAGCGGGCGCACGCCAGGCACGCGGGGGGCTTTCGGCCGTTTGGGGGTGGCGGGCGGGCGGTGCGGCGTACGGCTCAGTACGTCAGGCCGTAACCGATCGGGTACAGCACCTGCGCCGGGTCGTCCGCCCTCCGCACCGGCACGGGCAGCCGGCCCTGGGGCGCGGCCCGGCCCGCGATCACCCGGGCGGCGGCGCGCAGTTCGACGTCCGTCCAGGAGTACGAGGCGAGGGCGGCGTCGACGGGGGGCAGGTGGGCGATGTCGTACGGGTTGCGGATCGCGAGGGTGATGACGGGGAGACCGGTGGCCTTGAGCGCCGCGACGAGGGTGGCCTGGCTGGTGTCGTCGGGGTGGTCTGTCGCCCGGTGTGCGCGGGCGTGGGTCTCGTTCAGGGTCGTGTTCGCCGCCTGGGTGTTGTCTCTCGTGGTGGCGTGCGTGGTGACGTTGTACGTCGCCACGAGGACGGCGTCCTGGCCTCCCTGTGCCGCCGCCACGGCCTTCTCGATCGCTGCCTCGTCGGGGGCGGTGCCGGTGGGGAGGGGCGTGGCCCGGAAGCCGAGGGCGTCGAGGGCGTCCGCGAGGACCGTGGTCGGCGGGCCCGTGGTGCCGGACGGCGAACGGGGGTCGGCGCCGACCACCAGGATGTTGGGGCGGGTGGCGGGCGACAGGGGGAGGAGCCCGTCGGTGTTGACCAGGAGGGTCGTGGTGGCTTCGGCGATGCGGTCGGCTGCGGCGAGGTGGGCGGGGGTGCCGACGGTGTGGGGAGCGGTGGTGGTGTGGGGAGCGGTGGTGGTGCGGGGTGTGGGGGTGGGGGATGTGGGGTCCTCATTCAGGAGGCCCACCCTCGCCTTCATGCGGAGTACCCGCAGGACAGACTCGTCGATGCGGTCCTCAGTCAGCTCGCCGGTCCTGACCGCATCGAGCACCGCGTGCCACGCGACGTCCGGGCGCGGGGGGTTCAGGAGCTGGTCGGCCCCCGCCTTGAGGGCGAGGACGGCCACCCGGTCGTCGCCGTACTTCGTGCGGACGCCGCGCATCGCGAGCGAGTCCGTGGCGATCACGCCGTCGAAGCCGAGCTCCTCGCGGAGGACGCCGGTCAGGATCGGGTGGGAGAGCGTCGCCGGGTCGCCCGACGGGTCGAGGGCGGGCACCACGATGTGCGCCGTCATGACGGAGTCGACGCCCGCGGCGATCGCCGCGCGGAAGGGCGGTGCGTCGTAGCGGTCCCACTCCTCGCGGGTGTGGTGGATGTGCGGCAGCTCGGTGTGGCTGTCGTCCGTCGTGTCACCGTGACCGGGGAAGTGCTTGGCGGCCGTCGCGATGCCCGCGCTCCGATAGCCCTCGATCTGCGCGGCCACGAAGCCGGCGACCGCGTCGGGGTCGGCGCCGAAGGAACGTACGCCGATGACCGGGTTGGCCGGGTCCACGTTCACGTCGGCGTCGGGGGCGTGGTCCTGGCGGATGCCGAGGGCGTGGAGCTCGGCGCCCGCGATGCGGGCGGCTTCGCGGGCGTGGTCGTGCGAGCCGGACGCGCCTAGGGCCATCGCGCCGGGGAGGAGGGTGGCGGGGGCGCCGATGCGGGCCACGGCGCCGTGTTCCTGGTCGACGGAGATGAGGACGGGGATGGTCGGCGCTGCCCTCTGGATGCCGTCGGAGAGCTCGGCGATCTGGTGGGGGTCGCGGGTGTTGTGGGCCCAGCCGAAGTAGATGATGCCGCCGAGGCGGTAGCGGGCGATCAGCTCGGCGGCGTCGCGTACGCCGAGTTCCCGGCGGTTCGTGTCGATGTCGGCCTGGTCGGGGGCGGTCGCGGAGTGGCCGTACACGTGCATCACGAAGAGCTGGCCGACCTTGTCCTCCAGGGGCATGGTGCGGATGAGGGCGCGGAGCCTGTCGTCGTGGGCGGGGTTGTCGGGGTTGCCGGGGTGGGGCACGTGGGCTCCTGCGGGCCGGAGGAAACTTTCAGGGGTTACGGATATCCCGAAGATTTCTGCCGGTCAAGGGAGGGGTGAAGGGAGGGGCGCGGGGGTGTGGGGCCGTCACCGGCGCTGTTTGGAGGGGGGCGCACCGGTGACGGCGGGCTGCCGGCCGCAGGCGGCGGAGAGGGTGGTCAGCGTTCGCAGCCAGCAGCGATGCCGACACCGCCTTGCGGGGACTCATCGGCAGCGTGCCGGTTGGACGGTTGGGGCGCGTCCGGGGTTCCCGACTGGGCCCCGAATCCCGGAAGTCGGGGTGGGCGGGGCGGGTGGGGCGCGCGTGACCGTTACTGTGCCTCGCCTGCTGTTGCGTTGTGGGGCGGGGCCGTGGGGGTATGTACGTACTCGCTATCCCTGCGTCGCGCCTCAAGTCCAAAGACGCCACAGTTCGCTCGGTGCTCCGTGCGCACATACCCCCACGTCCCCTCGGGAGCGCGTGCGCCTGCGGCCCGGTGGAGGGCCACCCCTCTACTGCTCCTACCCCTGCAGGGCGTCGCGGGGGACACCCCACCCACCCGCTCCTACTCCCGCGGGACGTCGCGGGGCGCACGGGTGGGTGGGTGGGATACATCCGCCGCGAAGCGGCGGGCTTGGCGCCCCTACCCAGGCGGGGTGTCGCGGGGAGCGCCCCACCACCCGCCCCTACTCCCCCGGGGCGGCAACAGGTGGGGTCAGGGGGAGGGGGTGGTCAGGTGGGAGAGCAGGGTGTGGGCCGGGCCCAGGAGCGTGGGGAGGGGGGTTGCGGCCTCGTACCAGCGCTTCTCGTATTCCCAGCACAGCCAGCCGTCCCAGCCCCCGGCACCGAGCAGCGCCACACACTCGGCGAGCGGCAGGGCGCCGGCGCCCAGGGGGAGCGGGGTCGTGTCGTCCCGTGAGGCGATGTCCTTCACCTGGATGTAGCCGAGGTAGGGGGAGAGCGCGGCGAACGTGTCGGTGACGGATTCGCCGCCGAGCCACGTGTGCATGAGGTCCCACAGCGCGCCGACCTGGCGGTGCCCGACGGTGCCGAGGATGCGGGTGGCGTCGGCGCCCGTGCGGTGGGAGTCGTGGGTCTCCAGGAGGATGCGTACGCCCGCGTCGGCGGCGTACCGCGCGGCCGTGCCGAGCCGCCTCGCGGCCGTCGCGTCGGCCTCGTCCGCGCTCTGTTCGGTGCCTCCGCCGGGGAAGACGCGGACGAAGGGGGCGCCCAGGTCGCGGGCGAGGGCGACGAGGGAACGTATCTCGGCGAGGACGGGCTCGTCGTCGCCGGGCGCCGCCACGCGCGCGTACCCGGCGATTCCGAGGATCTCCACGCCGGCCGCCTTGAACTCGGCTGCCACGTCGGCCCGTTCGACGAGCCCGAGCCCCGGGTGCACCGGCTCCTCGGGGTGCGCGCGGAGCTCGACGCCGTGGTAGCCGTGGTCCGTGGCGAGCCGCAGGACGTCGGGGACGGGCAGGCCGGGCACGCCGAGGGTGGAGAAGGCGAATTTCATGGTCCCGACAGTAGGCGGCGTGCGGGCGCGGTCAACCCCGCCGCGGCGGTCGGGTCACGCGGGCCGCCCGTGCAGCGGAAGCAGCCAGTCCTGGCCGACGAGGTCGACGCCGAAGGAGCGGTGCGGCTTCTCGGCGACGAGGGCGAAGCCGTGCCGCAGGTAGATCCCGCGGGCCGATTCCAGTACGTCGTTGGTCCAGAGGGCGAGGTCGCGGTAGCCGGCGCCCCGCGCGAACTGGACGCAGGCGTCGACCAGTTGGTCTCCGATGCCCAGGCCCCGCGCGTCGGGTTCGACGAGCAGGAGGCGCAGCCGCGCCGTCCCCGGTGCCTCGTCCCGTACGCACATCACGCACCCCACGGGCCGCCCGTCGAGCTCGGCGATCCACACGCGTTCCAGGTGCGGGTCGTGGTCCTGGGCGAAGTCGGCGACGATGCGGGCGACGAGGCCCTCGTAGTCGGTGTTCCAGCCGAACTCCGCCGCGTAGACGGCGGCGTTGCGCTGGACGATCCAGCCGAGGTCCCCCGGCCCCGGGTCCCGGAGAAGGGCGTCTTCGCGCTTGTGCCGGGAGCCGGGGCGTCCGCGGCCGGTCCCGAGGATCTCGCGCACCGTGCGCATGGCCGCCGCGAGCCGGGCCCGGTCCGGGGCGGGCACCTCGGAGAGCAGCGATCCGACGGTTTCCCGCGACCGCTCTTCGAGCAGCTCCGCGGCGTCGCGCCCGCGCGCGGTCAGCGTGATGCGCTGACGCCGCGGATCGGTCGCCGAGGGCGCACGCTCGACCAGGCCGTCCCGCTCGAACTTGGCGAGCAGGCGGCTCAGGTAACCGGCGTCGAGGGAGAGTTCGGCGCGCAGGTCGGCGGCGTCCGTGCGGGCCGCGTGCGCCAGTTCGTACAGGACGCGGGACTCGGTGAGGGTGTACGGGACGTACAGGTGGCGGCTGTAGTCGAGCGCGCCGATGAGGTTCGTGTAGAAGCGGTTGAAGGCGCGCATCTCGTGGACGGGCGCGCGGGAGGCCGTGGGCAGCTTCGTCATGGCAGATCACTCCGCGGGTACCTTTGACTGAGTCAACGGTACCCGCGGAGGAGCGGTGTGCGGAAGCCTCCGCGCCGGGGGACCCGGACACTCTTCTCAGAGGAACGCCAGACGCGCTCCCAGTGCCGCGAACGCGACAGCGAAGGTGCGGCGGAGCCAACTCACCACGTGGGGGCGTGAGATGACGTGGCTGCGCATGGCCGCGGCGAACCGGCCGTACACGGCGAAGACCACGAACGTGATCAGCATGAAGTAGGCGCTCAGCTCCGTCATGCGGAGGAAGGCGTACGGCTCGTCGGTGCTCACGAACTGCGGCAGGAACGCGAAGAAGAACAGCGTCAGCTTCGGGTTGAGGATGTTGATGAGCACACCCGTCAGGATCGTGCGGCCCGCCGAACGCGGCTCGCTCTCCTGTTCCGCGGTGAGGTCGCTCTTGTCGCGCAGCGTGCTCCACGCCATGTACAGCAGGTAGGCCACACCCAGGTACTTGAGCGTCTGGAAGGCGACGGCGCTGGTGTTCAGGAGCGCCGCGAGACCGGTGATCGCGGCCACCATGTGCGGGACGACGCCCAGCGTGCAGCCGACGGCCGCGATCACCGCGGCGCGGGTGCCGCGCGAGAGGCCGGCCGCGATGGTGAACAGGGCGCCGGTGCCGGGCGTCACGCAGACGACGAGGGAGGTGAGCAGAAATTCCATGCCTTGACCCTGGCGCCACAATGGCTCCATGAACAGGTCCATTGGATCTCGGCTCGACAGGTCCATAAGTGGGAGTGGGAGTGGGAGTGGGGGTGGGGGTGAGGGTGGAGGTGGGGGTGCTGCCGTGGACTTTCTTCAGTTGGATGTCTGTGACGCCCCCAGGGGCGGGCTCTCCGAATGGCTGGCGCGGCAGATCCGGAGCGCCATCGCCGACGGCCGCCTCGCCGTCGGGAGCAGGCTCCCCGCCACACGTACGCTCGCCGGTGACCTCCGCGTGTCGCGCGGCGTCGTCACGGAGGCCTACCGGCGGCTGACGGAGGACGGCCACGTCGCGGGCCGCGGCCGGGCCGGCACGGTCGTCGTGGCCGTCCCGCACGTCGCGAAGCCTGCCGCGCCACGCATCCCGGCAGCCGCGCTCCACGCTTCGGCCGCCGCCCCGCGAACTGCGTCAACGGTCGTGCGGGAGAAGGACCGTGGCGGCAGCAGTGCAGCCGCCCTTCCCGGCCTCTTCACCGCCCCTCCCGACCTCGGCGTCTTCGACGCCATCCGGTCCGCGCCCGCCCGCATCGACCTGTCACCCGGGCTGCCCGACCTCGCCGCCTTCCCGCGCGCGGCCTGGCTGCGCGCCGAGCGCTCCGTGCTCGCCGGGCTCTCGCCTTCGGACTTCGGGTACGGGGACCCCCGCGGCACCCCGGCCCTGCGCACCGCGGTCGCGCACTGGCTCTCCCGATACCGAGGAATCCCCGCCGACCCGGACGACGTGATGATCGTCAACGGCACCGCCCAGGCGCTGCGTCTGCTCGTCGACGTCCTGCGCGCCGACGGGATCTCCGAGGTGGCGGTGGAGGAGCCGGGGTCGCTCGGCGTACGCCAGCACCTGAGGCCGCTCGGCACTCCGCCCGTCCCGGTCGACGCCCACGGCATCCGCGTGGACGCGCTGCGCGCCACCGGGGCGCCGGCCGTACTGCTCACCCCCGCCCACCAGTTCCCCACCGGCGTCGTCCTCGGCGGCGAGCGGCGCCGTGAGCTGATGGACTGGGCCCGCGACGGCGGCCTCGTCATCGAGGACGACTACGACGCCGAACACCGTTACGACCGGCCCGCCGTCCCCGCCCTGCGCGCACTGCTCCCCGAACACGTCTGTTACGCGGGCAGCGTCTCCAAGCTGCTCGCGCCCGCACTGCGCCTGGGCTGGCTGCTCGCCCCGGCCGCGTACCGGGACGCGCTCGTGGACGCCAAACGCCTCATCGACCTCGGCAGCGCGGCGCTGCCCCAACTCGTCCTCGCCGACCTCATGGAGTCGGGCGGCCTGGAGCGCCACCTCCGTCTCATCCGCAAACACCACCGCAGACGCAGGGACGCGATGATCGCGGCGATCCGGGAGCACCTGCCGGGGGCGGTCGTGCACGGCGCCGCGGCGGGCCTGCACTTGATGATCACCTTTGGGGCGGAGGAGCGGGCGGCCGGCCAGGAGGGCGCCGAGGACGCCAAGGACGCCGTGTTGGCCGACGCGGCCCTCGCTCACGGAGTCAAGGTCCATCCCTTGTCGTGGCACACCCAACGGCCGCACCCGCCAGGGATCGTCCTCGGCTACGCGGCAAGCGGCACCGCGGAGATCGCGGAAGGGGTGGCAGTGCTGGGGCGGCTGGTGCAGGCCCTCAGCCCACACCGTGCCGCCGACACCGACACCGACACCGGCACTGGCACTGGCACTGGCACCGGCACTGGCACCGGCAACGCGCCCCGCCTTCAGCTCTCTAGCGAGGCCCTGCCGTAGACCCCCGCACCATCAGTTCGCCGTGGACCGTCGCCACGCCGCCCGGCGGGGGCTTCTCCTTGTTCATGGCGATGCGGCCGGCGCGGGCGCCCGCCTCGTGCAGGGGGAGGCGGACCGTCGTCAGGGCGGGGACGGCGTCGACGCTGAAGGGGAGGTCGTCGAAGCCCGCCACCGAGACGTCGTCCGGGATGCGCAGGCCCTTGTCGCGCAGGGCCGCGCAGGCGCCGAGCGCCACCGTGTCGTTGGCGGCCACGACGGCCGTCAGGTCGGGGGCGCGGCGCAGGAGTTCGTCCGTGGCGTCGTACCCGGAGCGCCGGTCGTAGGGGCCGTGGACCGTCAGTGCGGGGTTGTCCTCGATGCCCCGTGCGGCGAGGGCGGCACGGTGGCCCTCCAGGCGGTGCCGGGTGGTCGTGCGCTCCTCCGGGCCCGCGATGTACCCGACGCGGCGGTGTCCGAGGCTCAGCAGGTGTTCCGTCAGCTGCTGGCCGCCGCCGCGGTTGTCGAAGGTGAGCGCCACCGCGTCGGTGTCCGGCGAGGGCGGCCGCCCGCAGAGCACCACCCGCGTGCCCGCTTCCGCGAGGCGCCTCAGCTTCCCGGCGATCGCTGCGGCGTGCTCGGTGTCCTCGATCGCGCCACCGGTGAGGATCACGGCGGCGGCGCGTTGGCGCTGAAGGAGCGTGAGGTAGGTGAGTTCGCGCTCCGGGGAGCCGCCGGTGTTGCAGACGACGGCCATGTGCTCGCCGCCCGCCCGTCCGCCGGGCCCGCCGATCTCGGACTGCACGGCACCCGCCATGATCCCGAAGAAGGGGTCGGCGATGTCGTTGACGAGGATGCCGACCAGGTCGGAGGTGGCCGCGGCGAGCGCGCTCGCGGGGCCGTTCAGGACGTAGTCGAGGTCGTCCACGGCGCGCAGGACGCGTTCGCGCGTGGCGGCCGCCACGGGGTAATTGCCGTTCAGCACGCGGGAGACGGTCGCGGGGGAGACCTGCGCGCGGGCCGCCACATCCGCCAGGGTCACGGTCACGTCCTCATCCTCCGGTCACCCATCACGTAGTCCTCCGGTCACCCATCACGTACTCCTCCGAGCACCCATCATGCAGTCCTCCGGTCGAGCACCACGTAGTCCTGCGGTCGCACGTCACGCCGCCCTCCGAACGAGCACCACGTAGTCCTGCGGTCGCACGTCACGCCGCCCTCCGGGTCACCCGTTCGTCCTGGCCCCGTCACCGCTCTCCACCGGAGCCCTTGTCCGAACCTTGTCCGGCAGGCTAGCTTGCCCTTGGATAGAAAGCGCTTGCTACGCTCCTACGGAGGGACTTTCGTGACACGCAAGACGGTGCGCATCGCCATGAACGGCGTCACCGGACGCATGGGCCACCGCCAGCACCTGGTCCGCTCGATCCTCGCCCTCCGCGAGCAGGGCGGCCTCGATCTGGGCGACGGCACCGTGCTGTGGCCCGAGCCCGTCCTGGTCGGCCGCAGGGAGCACGCGCTGCGCGCACTCGCCGCTCAGCACGGCCTGGAGCACTTCTCGACCGACCTAGACGCGGTCCTCGCCGACCCGACCGTCGACATCTACTTCGACGCGCAGGTCACCTCCGCGCGCGAGGACGCCATCAAGCGGGCCATCGCCGCGGGCAAGCACGTCTACACCGAGAAGCCGAGCGCCACCGGGCTCGACGCGGCCCTCGGGCTCGCCCGCCTCGCGGAGGACGCCGGCATCAAGCACGGCGTCGTCCAGGACAAGCTCTTTCTGCCGGGGCTGCTGAAGCTGAAGCGGCTCATCGACGGGGGGTTCTTCGGCCGCGTCCTGTCCGTCCGCGGCGAGTTCGGCTACTGGGTCTTCGAGGGCGACTGGCAGCCCGCCCAGCGCCCCTCCTGGAACTACCGTGCCGAGGACGGCGGCGGCATCGTCGTCGACATGTTCCCGCACTGGGAGTACGTCCTGCACGAGCTGTTCGGCCGCGTCCGCACCGTCCAGGCGCTCACCGCCACGCACGTCCCGCAGCGCTGGGACGAGCGCGACAAGCCCTACGCCGCCACCGCCGACGACGCCGCGTACGGCATCTTCGAGCTGGACGGCGGCGCCGTCGCACAGATCAACTCCTCCTGGGCGGTGCGCGTCAACCGCGACGAGCTCGTGGAGTTCCAGGTCGACGGGACCGAGGGGTCCGCGGTCGCTGGCCTGCGCAACTGCCGCGTGCAGCACCGCAGTACGACACCGAAGCCCGTCTGGAACCCGGACCTGCCCGTCACCCACTCCTTCCGCGACCAGTGGCAGGAAGTGCCCGACAACCAGGACGACGGGTTCGACAACGGCTTCAAGGCACAGTGGGAGCTCTTCCTTCGGCACGTCTACGCGGACGCGCCCTACCACTGGGACCTCCTCGCGGGCGCGCGCGGCGTGCAGCTCGCCGAACTGGGCCTGAAGTCCTCCGCCGAGGGCCGCCGCATCGACGTCCCGGAGATCGCGCTGTGAGCGGGCCCCGACGGGTGCTGCTGCCGGACGCGGGAGGCGGCACGCGCGCGTACATCCCGCGCGACGAGCTGCCGCGTACGACCGCAGGCGGACCTCCGCTCACCTCCCGTACCGTCTTCTCGGCCGCGCACGTGGTCGCCGACCCCTACGCGGACGTGGCGCCGGACGGCCCCGCCGCCGTCGACTGGGACGCCACGCTCGCCTTCCGCCGCCACCTCTGGTCGCACGGCCTGGGCGTCGCGGAGGCCATGGACACCGCCCAGCGCGGCATGGGCCTGGACTGGGCGGGAGCGGCCGAGCTGATCCGCCGCTCGGCCGCCGAGGCGAAGGCCGTCGGCGGACGGATCGCGTGCGGGGTGGGGACCGATCAACTGGACCTGCCCGCCTCGCTTCCGGACGTCAGGGACGCGTACGAGGAGCAACTCGCCCTCGTCGAGTCGGTCGGCGCCCAGCCGATCCTGATGGCGTCACGGGCCCTCGCCGCCGCGGCCACGTCGCCGGGCGACTACCTGGAGACGTACGGCCACCTCCTGCGCCAGGCCACCGAGCCGGTGATCCTGCACTGGCTCGGCCCGATGTTCGACCCGGCCCTGGAGGGCTACTGGGGCTCGGCCGACCTGGACACGGCCACGGACACCTTCCTGGAAGTGATCGTTTCCCACCCGGACAAGGTCGACGGCATCAAGGTCTCGCTCCTGGACGCCGACCGCGAGATCGCCCTGCGCCGCCGCCTGCCCGACGGAGTGCGCTGTTACACCGGCGACGACTTCAACTACCCCGAGCTGATCGCCGGTGACGACCACGGCTTCAGCCACGCCCTGCTCGGCATCTTCGACCCGCTGGGGCCCCTCGCCGCGGAGGCCGTGCGGGTCCTGGACACCGGCGACGTGAAGCGCTTCCGTGCACTCCTCGACCCCACGGTGGAGCTGTCCAGGCACCTCTTCCAGGCGCCGACCCGCTACTACAAAACCGGTGTCGTCCTGCTGGCCTGGCTGGCCGGACACCAGACGCACTTCACCATGGTCGGCGGCCTGCAGTCGGCCCGCTCGCTGCCGCACCTGGCCCGCGCCTACGAACTCGCCGACGGACTCGGCCTGTTCCCCGTCCCGGATCTCGCCGCCGCCCGCATGCGATCCCTGCTCACCGTCCACGGAGTCCCGCAATGAGCCCCGAGCCCGCCCCCGTGCCGCTGTCCCGGCTGAGTGTCAACCAGGAGACCATCAAGCAGTGGTCGCTCCCCGAACTCGCCGAGGGCTGCGCCAAGGAGGGCATCCCGGCGGTCGGCCTGTGGCGTGCGCCCGTCCAGAAGTACGGGGTCGAGCGCACCGCCCGCCTGATGCGGGACACCGGGCTCACGGTGACGAGCCTGTGCCGTGGCGGGTTCTTCACGGACATCGAGGGGGCGCCGCGCGCGCGTGCCCTCGACGACAACCGCGAGGCCGTCGACGAGGCGGCGGCCCTCGGCACGGACACCCTGGTCCTGGTCTCGGGCGGTCTGCCGCCCGGCAGCAAGGACCTGTCCGGCGCGCGCGAGCGCATCGCGGACGCGCTCGCCGTCCTCGGGCCCTACGCCGAGGAGCGGGGCGTGCGCCTCGCCATCGAGCCGCTGCACCCGATGTTCGCCTCGGACCGCTGTGTGGTCTCCACCCTCGGCCAGGCCCTGGACATCGCGGAACGCTTCCCCGCGCAGCAGGTCGGCGTGGTCGTGGACACGTACCACGTCTGGTGGGACGACCAGGCGCCCGCGCAGATCGCACGCGCGGGGGCGGGCGGCCGTCTGGCCGCCTTCCAACTGGCCGACTGGATCACGCCGTTGCCCGCGGGCGTACTGCTGGGGCGCGGACAACTCGGGGACGGCAGCGTCGACTTCAGGGCGTTCCGCGACCTCGTCGACGCCGCCGGGTACCGCGGCCCGATCGAGGTGGAGATCTTCAACGAGGAGTTGTGGGCGCGCGACGGCGGCGAGGTGCTGAGAGAGACGGCGGAACGCTTCCGAGCGCACGCGTGAGCCGTGCCGGGTGATTCTCCGGGGGGCTACTTCCTGCCGCCCAGGATCTGGCCCAGCAGATCGCCGAGACCGCCGCCGGAGGAGGGTGCGGAGCCGTTCGGGGCGCCACCGCCGGGCGCCTTGGTCCGCGCCGCCCTCTTGGAGAGCACCGCGAGCACCACGGGGATGAGCATCTCGATCACGCGCGTGACGGTCGCGACGGGGATGCCGGTCTTCTTGGAGACCGCGTTCGCCACCGGCCTGCTCATCTTCGCGAGCATGCCGGACATCATCCCGCCCCCGGCGAGACCACCGAGGCCACCGAGGGTGGCCACCCCCTCCAAGGACGGATCGGCGGGCCCGGCCTCGTCGAGGGCCTGCCGCACCTCGTCCGCCTCGGCGGGGTCGGCGGCCTTGTCCTGGATGTCTCCGGAGAGTGCGGACACCGTGGTGCCCACGACGTCCTGGGCGCCGGACGCGTCCGTGCCGAGCAGTCCGGCGATCTCCTGGAGCCTGTCGTCGCCGAGCTCGTCCAGCACGTCCTGCTCGAAGGACCGGGAATCATCAGTCATGCGTCAAACGCTACGTCTGCCCTGCTTTGTCAGCACCTGGAGCCGGAAAAATTTATCGGCAACTCCGTGCAACCCTTCGGGCACGAGGTGTGTCGTATATGGCGTCAGGGCTTTTGAGGGGGGAACCAGGATCTGGGGGGATCCGGGGGATCCGGGGGGATCGCGAGTTCTGACAGGGGAGGGAAACCCGAAGGGGTCTGGCTGGGAGGCCAGGCCCCTTCGAAGTTGTCCACAGGCCCGCCGCGTTGTCGGTGCCGGGCGGTAGCGTCGGATCATGTCGAGTCCAGCTGTAGCGATGGCGGTGCTCGAGGGGGTCCTCGAGCGCATCACGTACGCCAATGAGGAGACCGGGTACACGGTCGCGCGTGTCGACACCGGCCGTGGCGCCGGTGACCTGCTCACCGTCGTCGGCGCGCTGCTCGGCGCACAGGTCGGCGAGTCCCTGCGGATGCAGGGCCGCTGGGGCTCCCATCCGCAGTACGGCAAGCAGTTCACGGTCGAGAACTACACGACGGTGCTGCCCGCCACCGTCCAGGGCATCCGCCGCTATCTCGGCTCCGGCCTCATCAAGGGCATCGGGCCCGTGATGGCCGACCGCATCACCACCCACTTCGGCGTCGACACCCTCGACATCATCGAGACCGAGCCGAAGCGGCTCGTGGAGGTGCCGGGCCTCGGCCCCAAGCGGACCAAGATGATCGCCGCCGCCTGGGAGGAGCAGAAGGCCATCAAGGAGGTCATGGTCTTCCTCCAAGGAGTGGGGGTCTCCACCTCCATCGCCGTGCGCATCTACAAGAAGTACGGGGACGCGTCGATCTCCGTGGTGAAGAACGAGCCCTATCGTCTCGCCGCCGACGTCTGGGGCATCGGCTTCCTCACCGCCGACCGCATCGCCCAGGCCGTCGGCATCCCGCACGACAGCCCGGAGCGCGTCAAGGCCGGTCTCCAGTACGCACTTTCGCAATCCACCGACCAGGGCAACTGCTATCTGCCCGAGGAGCGCCTCATCGCGGACTCGGTGAAGCTGCTCCAGGTCGACACCGGCCTCGTCATCGACTGCCTCGCCGAGCTGGCGGGGGAGGAGGAGGGCGTCGTCCGCGAGTCCCTGCCCGACCCGGACGGCGGCGACGACATCACGGCCGTCTACCTCGTCCCCTTCCACCGCGCCGAACTGTCCCTCGCGGGGCAGCTGTCGCGGCTCCTGAAGACCGATGAGGACCGCATGCCCGCCTTCCGGGACGTCGCGTGGGACAAGGCCCTCGCCTGGCTCGCGGGCCGCACCGGGGCCGAGCTCGCACCCGAGCAGGAGGAGGCGGTCCGGCTCGCGCTGACCCAGAAGGTCGCCGTCCTGACCGGCGGACCCGGCTGCGGCAAGTCCTTCACGGTCCGCTCCGTCGTCGAGCTGGCCCGCGCCAAGAAGGCCAAGGTCGTCCTCGCCGCCCCCACCGGCCGCGCCGCCAAGCGCCTCGCCGAGCTCACCGGCGCGGAGGCCTCCACCGTCCACCGCCTCCTGGAACTGCGGCCCGGCGGCGACGCGGCGTACGACAAGGAGCGGCCGCTCGACGCCGACCTCGTCGTCGTCGACGAAGCCTCGATGCTCGACCTGCTGCTCGCCAACAAACTGGTGAAGGCCGTGCCGCCCGGCGCCCACCTGCTCTTCGTGGGCGACGTCGACCAGTTGCCCAGCGTCGGCGCCGGGGAGGTGCTGCGCGACATGCTCAGCGACGGCAGCCCGATCCCCGCCGTCCGCCTCACCCGCATCTTCCGCCAGGCCCAGGAGTCGGGCGTCGTCACCAACGCCCACCGCATCAACTCCGGCGTCCCGCCCATCACCCAGGGCATGAAGGACTTCTTCCTCTTCGTCGAGGAGGAGACCGAGGACGCGGGCCGCGTGACGGTGGACGTCGCCGCGCACCGCATCCCGAAGAAGTTCGGCCTCGATCCGCGCCGCGACGTGCAGGTGCTCGCCCCGATGCACCGCGGCCCGGCCGGCGCGGGAAACCTCAACGGCCTCCTCCAGCAGGCCATCACCCCCGCCAGGCCCGACCTGCCGGAGAAGCGGTTCGGCGGCCGGGTGTTCCGCGTCGGCGACAAGGTCACCCAGATCCGCAACAACTACGAGAAGGGGCAGAACGGCGTCTTCAACGGCACGGTGGGCGTCGTCACCGCCCTCGACACCGACGAGCAGCGGCTCACCGTCCGCACGGACGAGGACGAGGAAATCCCGTACGACTTCGACGAACTGGACGAGCTCGCGCATGCCTACGCCGTGACGATCCACCGCTCCCAGGGCAGCGAGTATCCGGCCGTGGTGATCCCGGTCACCACCGGCGCGTGGATGATGCTCCAGCGGAACCTGCTCTACACCGCCGTGACACGCGCCAAGAGGCTGGTCGTCCTGGTCGGTTCGCGCAAGGCTCTGGGTCAGGCAGTGCGCACGGTCTCCGCGGGCAGGCGCTGTACGGCCCTGGATTTCCGGCTTTCCGGGCGTCCGGAGCGCCGCGGAAGAGGCCCTGGAACTTTTTGATCGATCAAACGAGTAGGAAACCTCACACAGCACTTCCGGAACCGGGGCGAAGGGGGCAGGATGAGCAGGTTGGCGGCACTGAGTGCCGCCAATAGGCCCAATGGTCGACCCCGAGTGCACTCTCCAGGGCCAAATGGGGGATGGTAGAGACAGTCAGGGCACCTCGAAGAAGAGGCACAACGTCGGTGAGGGATGACGTGAGCGAGAACGCTAACAACGGTGTAGTACTGCGGTACGGCGACGACGAGTACACCTACCCGGTGATCGAGTCGACCGTCGGCGACAAGGGCTTCGACATCGGGAAGCTCCGCGCCCAGACCGGTCTGGTGACCCTGGACAGCGGCTATGGCAACACCGCCGCCTATAAATCCGCCATCACCTATCTCGACGGTGAACAGGGCATCCTCCGGTACCGCGGCTACCCGATCGAGCAGCTGGCCGAGCGCTCCACCTTCACCGAGGTGGCGTACCTCCTGATCAACGGCGAACTGCCGAAGGTCGACGAGCTGGCCACGTTCAAGAACGAGATCACGCAGCACACCCTGCTGCACGAGGACGTCAAGCGGTTCTACGACGGCTTCCCGCGTGACGCCCACCCGATGGCGATGCTGTCGTCCGTGGTCAGCGCGCTGTCGACGTTCTACCAGGACAGCCACAACCCGTTCGACGAGAAGCAGCGTCACCTCTCGACGATCCGCCTGCTCGCCAAGCTTCCGACGATCGCGGCCTACGCGTACAAGAAGTCGCAGGGCCACCCGGTCGTCTACCCGCGCAACGACCTCGGCTACGTCGAGAACTTCCTGCGCATGACCTTCTCGGTGCCCGCCGCCGAGTACGAGCTGGACCCGGTCGTGGTCAACGCGCTCGACAAGCTCCTGATCCTGCACGCGGACCACGAGCAGAACTGTTCGACCTCCACCGTGCGCCTGGTCGGCTCCTCGCAGGCGAACATGTTCGCCTCGATCTCCGCCGGCATCTCGGCCCTGTGGGGCCCGCTGCACGGTGGCGCCAACCAGTCGGTCCTGGAGATGCTGGAAGGCATCCAGGCCTCCGGCGGCGACGTCGACACCTTCATCCGCAAGGTGAAGAACAAGGAAGACGGCGTGAAGCTCATGGGCTTCGGGCACCGCGTCTACAAGAACTTCGACCCCCGGGCGAAGATCATCAAGGCGGCGGCGCACGACGTCCTCTCGGCCCTCGGCAAGTCCGACGAGCTGCTCGACATCGCGCTGAAGCTGGAAGAGCACGCGCTGGCCGACGACTACTTCGTCGAGCGCAAGCTGTACCCGAACGTGGACTTCTACACGGGCCTCATCTACCGCGCGATGGGCTTCCCGACCGAGATGTTCACCGTGCTGTTCGCGCTCGGCCGTCTCCCCGGCTGGATCGCCCAGTGGCACGAGATGATCAAGGAGCCGGGTTCCCGCATCGGCCGCCCGCGCCAGATCTACACCGGCGAGGTTCTCCGGGACTTCGTCCCGGTCGAGGGTCGCTGACCCTTCTCCCTCCGGGCACAAAGCGGAAAGCGCCCCGCCGTCGATCCCCCCACGGGTCGACGGTCGGGGCGCTTCCCTTTTTCCCGGTGCGGATTCCCCCCACGGGATCCGGCCGGGCGTCTGTGGCTGCCCTGCGGTCTGCCGGGACGCGTACGTACGGGAGGGCCGCTCAAAGCTCCCCGGTGCACGTGCCCCGGCAACGCAATTCCAGGAAACATCCCCCAAGATGTCCCCTGATGTCGGAAGACGTCCCCCAAGACATCTTCCTGCATCGCACCATTAGACTCGCGACCCCCCTCAATGGTTACGTTCCAATCACTGTGATCTGCGTCTCTTGCATATGTCCAGTACATGCGCAAGAACCCCGGTATGGGGATAGTGTGACCGGCGTGAGGATGCTGAAACAGCCCTGTGAAGGGGTTATGTAAAAGTTCTCAGACGCAGGCTGTTCGTCACCACGAAGACCGACGAGAACGCCATCGCGGCACCCGCGATCATCGGATTGAGCAGTCCGGCCGCGGCGAGGGGCAGCGCGGCGACGTTGTAGCCGAAGGCCCAGAAGAGGTTGCCCTTGATGGTGGCGAGGGTCTTCCGGGAGAGCCTGATGGCGTCGGCCGCGACCCGCAAGTCCCCGCGCACCAATGTCAGGTCGCTCGCCTCGATGGCCGCGTCCGTGCCGGTGCCCATCGCGAGGCCCAGATCGGCGGTGGCGAGCGCGGCCGCGTCGTTCACGCCGTCCCCGACCATCGCCACGACCTTGCCCTCGCCCTGCAGCCGTCGTACGACATCGACCTTGTCCTGCGGCAGGACCTCCGCGTACACGGAGTCCGGGCCGATCCCCACCGCGCGGGCGACCGTGTCGGCGACGGCCCTGTTGTCCCCGGTGAGCAGCACCGGCGTCAGGCCGAGCGCGCGCAGCTCGCGCACCGCCTCGGGGCTGGTCTCCTTCAGCGCGTCCGCGACCGCGAGGACGCCGCGTGCGGCACCGTCCCAGGCGACCAGGACGGCCGTGCGCCCGGCGGCCTCCGCGTCGTCCCGCAGCTTGGCCACCGCCTCCAGGCCCGTCACCCCCGCCTCCGCGAGGAGCCGCTCCCGGCCGACGAGCACCTCGTGCCCGTCCACCGTGCCGCGCACCCCGGACCCGGCGACGTTCTCGAACCGCTCAGGCGCCGGCAGTTCCCCGGCCGCGATGCCGAGACGATCGGCGGCGCCGGACGCGACGGCGCGGGCTACCGGATGCTCGGAGGCGTGTTCCAGGGCGCCCGCGAGGCGGAGCAGCAGCTGCTCCTGGGTGTCCCCGGCGAGCTGCACGTCCGTCAGCTCCATGCGGCCCGTCGTCACCGTCCCCGTCTTGTCGAGGACGACGGTGTCGACGCGGCGCGTGGACTCCAGGACCTCGGGGCCCTTGATGAGGATGCCGAGCTGGGCGCCGCGGCCGGTGCCGACCATCAGGGCCGTCGGCGTCGCGAGGCCGAGCGCGCAGGGGCAGGCGATGATCAGGACGGCGACGGCGGCGGTGAACGCGGCGGTCACGTCGCCGGTGGCGCCCAGCCAGCCGCCGAGCGTGCCGACCGCGATGAGCAGCACCGCGGGCACGAAGATCCCGGCGATCCGGTCGGCGAGGCGCTGCACCTGTGCCTTGCCGGTCTGCGCGTCCTCGACGAGCCGCGCCATCCGCGCGAGCGAGGTGTCCGAGCCGACGCGCGTCGCCCGCACGACGACCCGCCCGGAGACGTTCACGGTGCCGCCGGTCACGACGGCGCCGGCGCCGACGTCCACCGGCACGGACTCCCCGGTCAGCATCGAGGCGTCGACGGCGGACGCGCCCTCGACGACGGTGCCGTCGGTCGCGACGGTCTCCCCGGGGCGTACGACGAAGTGGTCCCCGACGGCCAGTCGCCCGACCGGCACCCGCCGTTCGGCGCCGTCCCGCAGCACCGCCACGTCCTTGGCGCCCAGTTCCAGCAGGGCGCGCAGCGCCGAGCCCGCCCTGCGCTTGGAGCGGGCCTCCAGCCAGCGTCCGAGCAGGATGAACGTGACGACGCCCGCGGCGACCTCCAGGTAGATCGTCGAGGCGCCCTCGCCCGGCGAGGCCGTGAACGAGAAGCCGTGCCGCATCCCCGGCATCCCCGCGTCCCCGACGAACAGCGCCCACAGCGACCAGCCGAAGGCGGCGAGGGTGCCGACGGAGACGAGGGTGTCCATGGTCGCGGCCGCGTGCCGCAGATTGGTGAACGCGGC
Organism: Streptomyces sp. NPDC093510; assembly: GCF_040683555.1. Lineage (NCBI taxonomy): Bacteria > Bacillati > Actinomycetota > Actinomycetes > Kitasatosporales > Streptomycetaceae > Streptomyces > Streptomyces sp. NPDC093510. Next base: position 34,054 of record NZ_JBFBEE010000024.1, on the reverse strand, counting down.
ACGGTGGAAGGGCAGTCCGCCCCACACGACGACGGGCGCGGCCAGCGTCAGCGAGAGCCACTGCCAGTAGTCGAACTGGAGGGCGGGGACCATCGCGAGCAGGACGACGGGCAGGGCCAGGACGGCGGAGACGATCAGGCGCTGCCGCAGGGTGTCGGGCTCGGTGATGTCGGCGGTGGTGGGGGCCGGGGCGCCGTCGGCCGGGGGCCCGAGGGGCTCCGGCGGGGCCGGCACGATCTCCTCGGCCGTGTAGCCCAGCTTCTCGACCAGCCCGATCAGCTGGGCGACCCCGACCCCTTCGCCCTCGTCGTACGAGACCTTCGCCTTCTCCGTGGCGAGGTTGACCGTGGCGGTCACGCCCTCCATCCGGTTCAGCTTCTTCTCGATGCGCGAGGAGCAGGAGGCGCAGGTCATCCCGCCGACGGCGAGTTCGACTTCGGTCATGACTCTTTCGTACTACTTCCGGGTGGAGGGACGGCGGCGGGCCCTGCGGCGCCGGTGCGGCACCACAGGGCCCGGGGTACCCGGCGGACCGCCGGTCAGGCTCCGCGGCCGGGGGTCAGGCGGTGGCGCCGACGAGTTCGTAGCCCGCCTCGTCGACGGCGGCGCGCACGGCGGCCTCGTCGAGCGGCGCCTCGGAGACCACGGTCACGCGGCCCGTGGCGGCGACCGCCTTGACGGAGCTGACGCCCGCGATCCCCGAGATCTCCTCGGTCACCGCGCCCTCGCAGTGCCCACAGGTCATCCCCGTCACCTCGTACACGGTGGTGACGGCGCCCTGCGGCGTCTCGGCGGCGTCGGAGTGGCAGGAACCGCTGGGGGAGCAGCAGGAACCGGTCGTCTCGGACGCGGCCTGCGGGAGCTCGGTCTGGGCGCTCATGTCGTTCTCCTCGGGAGGGATGTGTACGTATGCGGCGTAGCGTGCGGGAGGGGGCCCGGGGGTCCCGTCGACCCCCTCACACACTGGAGACTATACCCCTAGGGGGTATTTATCAACGAGGCGGGGCCGCGGGGGAGACCGGGGCGGGGCCGCCGGGTCAGCCTCTGCGTCCCCGGTTGCCCGGGCGGGCCGCCACCCAGGCACGGACGGTGTCCGCGTACCAGTAGGGCTTCCCGCCCTCCACGTGGTCGGGGTCGGGCAGCAGCCCGTGCTTGCGGTAGGAGCGCACGGTGTCGGGCTGCACACGGATGTGCGCGGCGATCTCCTTGTACGACCAGAGCCTGCGGTCGGTCATCGGTGGCACCTCCCTGCGTGCGCCCAGGGCGGCCGGAGAGGCCGACGGGGGAACTGGGCGCGACGCGTGGCGATCACTCAGCCTGTGCCCGGTGCAACGACGCAGGGTGACCACAGGGGGGCGACTGTCGACCGCCTGTGACGCAAGGACCGCGTACGCGAGACATGTGTGACAGGACGGGAGTGTTTGTGACAGAAGAGACGCAATGCGGCTGCTGCTACGCGCCGCACGACCTGAGGAACGCGCGGGTGCGGCGGGCGACCGGCAGCGGCCTGTCCGGCTCGCACGGATACATGTCCTGCTCCACGATGGCGAAGAGCTCGACGCCGAGCTTCTGTGCCGCGGCGAGCACGGGTTCCAGGGCGGGCACCCCGGCGGGCGGCTCGCACATCACTCCGCGCGCCACCGCGGGCCCGAACGGCACCCCGTCCGCGCGCACGGAGGCGAGGATCTCCGGGTCGACCTGCTTGAGGTGCAGATAGCCGATGCGTTCGCCGTACGTCTCTATGAGCTTGACGCTGTCGCCGCCGCAGTAGGCGTAGTGGCCTGTGTCCAGGCAGAGCGAGACGAGGTCCGGGTCGGTGGCGTCGAGGAAACGGGTCACGTTCTCCTCGCTGTCGATGTGCGTGTCGGCGTGCGGGTGCACCACGACGCGCAGGCCGTACCGCTCACGGACCTCATGGGCCAGGCGCTCGGTCTGGGTGGTCAGTTCGCGCCATTGCGCGGGCGTGAGGACGCTGTCCTCCAGGACCTCGCCGGTCTTGTCGTCACGCCAGAAGGAGGGGATGACCACCAGGTGCTCGGCGCCCATGGCCTGCGCGAGCGCGGCGTTGTCCGCGACGTGCGCCCAGGTCTTCTCCCAGACGGCGGGCCCGTGGTGCAGCCCCGTGAAGACCGTGCCCGCGGACACCTTGAGGCCGCGGCGGGCCGTCTCCGCGGTCAGTTCGGCCGGGTCGGTGGGCAGATAGCCGTACGGTCCGAGCTCGATCCACTCGTACCCGGACTCCGCGACCTCGTCGAGGAAGCGCCGCCAGGGGACCTGCCGAGGGTCCTCGGGAAACCAGACGCCCCACGAGTCGGGCGCCGAACCGATCCGGATGCGGGACAGCGTCGTCATGCCAGCAAGGGTCACGGCCGTCTCGGAAGAGTGTCAAGGAGTGGTCCGAATGTAAGGACAAAATGTTGACAGGGTTCCTGGGGCGGGATTAGACCTGGGGGCACACAAGCGCACGCGTACGACCGACCGGCCCGACGAAGGGACGTGCAGGGTGACCGATCCGTACGACGTCATCACGATGGGCCGGATCGGGGTGGACCTGTATCCCCTGCAGGCCGGGGTGCCCCTCGCCGAGGTGACCGCGTTCGGGAAGTTCCTCGGCGGCTCCGCGAGCAACGTCGCGGTCGCCGCGGCCCGCCTAGGCCGCCGCGTCGCCGTCGTCACCCGCACCGGCCGGGACCCCTTCGGGGACTATCTGCACCACACGCTGCGCGAGTTCGGCGTCGACGACCGCTGGGTGAGCCCGGTCGCGGACCTGCCGACACCGGTGACCTTCTGCGAGATCTTCCCGCCGGACGACTTCCCGCTGTACTTCTACCGGCAGCCCAAGGCGCCCGACCTGGAGATCCACGAGGCCGAACTCGACCTCGACGCGATCGCGGCGGCCCGGATCTTCTGGATGACGGGGACGGGGCTCTGCGCGGAGCCGAGCCGCACGGCCACGCTGGCGGCGCTCGCGCACCGGGGGCGGTCCGGGATCACGGTGTTCGACCTCGACTGGCGGCCCATGTTCTGGAGCGACCCGTCTGAAGCGCGGCCGCACTACGCCGCCGCCCTCGCCCACGCCACCGTCGCCGTCGGCAACCTCGACGAGGTGGAGATCGCCACGGGGGAGCGTGAACCCCTCACCGCCGCGCGGGCGTTGCTCGCCGCCGGCGTCGAACTGGCCGTCGTCAAGCAGGGCCCCGCCGGGGTGCTCGCGATGCACCGCGCCGGGGATTCGGTACAGGTGCCGCCGCTCCCGGTCGAGGTCCTCAACGGACTCGGCGCGGGCGACGCGTTCGGCGGGGCGCTCTGCCACGGGCTGCTCGCGGGCTGGGACCTCGAACGGATCATGCGGTACGCGAACGCGGCGGGCGCGATCGTCGCCTCCCGCCTGGAGTGCTCGTCCGCCATGCCGTTCCCCGGCGAGGTCGAGGAGGCGCTGGGGGATTCAGCCCGTCCGGCGTTTGAGGACGAACTCGGCGGAGCCGGTGATCTGTGGGAACAGGGGCAGGGCGGGCATGAGTAGCGGCGTGGACGTCTCCGCACTGGTCAGGACCAGGGCCCGGTACCCCCAGGCCATCGCCGAGGCCGCCGCACGCCGCCCGCGGCGCCCGCTGCTCGGGCACACCGGGCGGCTGATGATCGTCGCCGCCGACCACCCCGCCCGCGGCTCCCTCGGCGCGGGCGGCGCGCCCTTCGCCATGGCCAACCGTGCCGACCTGCTCGAACGGCTCTGCCTCGCGCTGTCGCGGCCCGGCGTCGACGGGGTGCTCGCCAGCGCCGACGTGCTGGACGACCTGCTGCTCCTCGGCGCCCTCGACGGCAAGGTCGTCATGGGGTCGATGAACCGCGGCGGCCTCGCGGGTGCCGCCTTCGAGTTGGACGACCGGTTCACCGGGTACCGGCCCGAGGACATCGAGCGGCTCGGCTTCGACGCGGGCAAGCTGCTGCTGCGCGTCGACTACGACGACCCGGGATCGCTGTCCACCCTGCACTCCGCCGCACGCGTCGTCGACGCGATGGCGGAGCGCGGACTCCCCGTGTTCGTCGAGCCGTTCCTCACCCGCAGGGGCCCCGGCGGCACGGGCCCGCCCCGCAACGACCTGAGCGCCGAGGCCGTCACCCGCTCCATCGCCATCGCCTCCGGACTCGCCGGCACCTCCGCGTACACCTGGCTGAAGGTCCCCGTCACCGAGAACCCCGACGACATGGCCCGGGTCATGGAGACCTCGACGCTGCCCGCGGTCCTGCTGGGCGGGGATGTCGGGGGAGACGCCAAGGACGCGGACGCCGCGTACGAGAAGTGGCGGGGCGCCCTGCAACTGCCCACCGTGCAGGGTCTCGTCGTGGGCAGGGCGCTGCTGTACCCGCCCGACGGTGACGTGGCGGGGGCGGTCGACACCGCCGTAGGACTGCTGTAGGCGGATCAGGCCAGGGAGGCCCCCATGACGTACGTACCGAAAGGGAGTGCGGCCGACGGGCCGTACGCCCTCGACATCGACCCGAAAAGGGCAGGTTGGACCTACTCGCACCTGCGCGTCGTCGAGATCGAACCGGGCGGGCGGCACGCGTTCGCCACCGGGGAGAGTGAATGGATCGTGCTACCGCTGACCGGCGGCTGTACGGTGCAGACAGCAGACGGGATCATCGAACTGCTGGGCCGCGAGAGCGTGTTCAGCGGAGTCTCCGACTTCGCTTACGTGCCCCGTGACGCCCGGATCCAGATCGCCTCCGGCGCGGGAGGCCGCTTCGCCCTGGCAGGAGCGAAGTGCGAGCGTCGACTCCCCGCCCGCTACGGCTCCGCGCCGGAGGTACCCGTCGAGAGCCGCGGCAGCGGCGGCTGCGCCAGGGAAGTGCGCAACTTCGCGTCCGCGGACGCCTTCGACTGCGACCGGCTCATCGCCGTCGAGGTGATCACGCCCGGCGGCAACTGGTCCTCCTACCCGCCGCACAAGCACGACGAGCACCGCCCCGGCATCGAGGCGGAGCTCGAGGAGATCTACTACTTCGAGATCGAGGCGCCGGACGGCCGCGACGGCTTCGGGTACCAGCGCGTCTTCCCGTCCAGGGAGGGCGGCACCGACGTCCTCGCCGAGGTCCGCACCGGGGACGCCGTGCTGGTGCCGGACGGCTGGCACGGCCCGTCCATCGCCCAGCCGGGGCACGCGATGTACTACCTGAACGTGATGGCGGGGCCCGGCCAGGAGAGGGAGTGGCGGATCTGCTTCCACCCCGACCACACGGAGGGATACCGATGACCCGGCTGACCACCGCCCAGGCCCTGGTCCGTTTCCTGGCGGCGCAGTTCACCGAGCGGGACGGCACACGACAGCGGCTGATCGGCGCCACCTGGGGCATCTTCGGCCACGGCAACGTGGCCGGCGTCGGGCAGGCACTCGTCGAGTACGCCGACGACATGCCCTTCCACCAGGGCCGCAACGAACAGGCCATGGTGCACGCCGCCGTCGGGTACGCCAGACAGTGCGGCCGCCTCTCCACCCACGCCGTCACCACCTCCATCGGCCCCGGCGCCACCAACCTCGTCACCGGCGCCGCGCTCGCCACCGTCAACCGGCTGCCCGTCCTCCTGCTGCCCGGCGACACCTTCGCGGCCCGGCCCGCCGACCCCGTCCTCCAGCAGCTCGAAGTCCCCTACGCAGGTGACGTGTCGGTCAACGACTGTCTGCGGCCGGTGTCGAGGTACTTCGACCGCGTGACCCGCCCCGAGGCGCTGATCCCCGCCGCGCTCGCCGCGATGCGGGTCCTCACCGACCCCGCGGAGACCGGCGCCGTCACGCTCGCCCTGCCGCAGGACGTGCAGGCGGAGGCGTACGACTGGCCGGACGAGTTCTTCGCGGAACGGACCTGGACCGTACGCAGGCCCGCTCCCGACCCGCGCGAACTGGCCGCCGCCGCGGACGTGGTGCGCGCCGCCCGGCGCCCCGTGATCGTCGCGGGCGGCGGCGTCCACCACAGCGCCGCCGAGGACGCCCTGCGGGACTTCGCCGACACCACCGGGATTCCCGTCGCCTCCACCCAGGCAGGCAAGGGCTCCCTGCGCCACGACCACCCGGCCGACGTCGGCGGCATCGGGCACACCGGCACCGCCACCGCCGACGAGCTGGCCCGCACCGCCGACCTGGTGATCGGCGTCGGCACCCGCTACAGCGACTTCACCACCGCCTCCGGCACGCTCTTCGAGGCGTCCGCGGTGCGCTTCCTCAACCTCAACATCGCGCCCTTCGACGGCCACAAGATGGCGGGCGACACCCTGATCGCCGACGCCCGCGCCGGGCTCGAAGCGCTCACGCAGGCGCTGCGCGGCCACCGCGTCGAGCCCGCGTACGCCGTCGAGTACACCGACGACAAGGAGCGCTGGGAGCGGCGCGTCGACGCCGCGCTGCGGGCCGACGAACCGGACGTACGCCCGACACAGGCCCAGGTCGTGGGGCTGCTCGACGAGCTGGTGACGGACGAGGACGTGATCATCAACGCGGCCGGATCGCTCCCCGGCGACCTGCACAAGCTGTGGCGGGCGCGGTCGCCGCGCCAGTACCACGTCGAGTACGGATACTCCTGCATGGGATACGAGATTCCCGCGGCCATCGGCGTCGCCCTCGCCGCGCCGGAGCGGCCCGTGTGGGCACTGGTCGGCGACGGCACGTACCTGATGAACCCGACGGAGATCGTCACGGCCGTCCAGGAGAACCTGCCGATCAAGGTCGTCATCCTGCAGAACCACGGCTACGCCTCCATCGGCGGCCTCTCGGAGTCCGTGGGCGGCGAGCGGTTCGGCACCGCGTACCGCTTCCGGGCGCAGGACGGGTCGTACACCGGGGGCCCGCTGCCCGTGGATCTCGCCGCCAACGCGGCCTCGCTCGGCATGCGGGTCCTGCGTGCCAGGACCGTCCGTGACCTGCGGGAGGCGCTGCGCGAGGCGCGCGGGGCAGACCGTCCCACATGTGTCTATGTGGAGACGGAAACGGCAGACACAGTGTCGGGCCCGCCCCCGGCACAGGCGTGGTGGGATGTGCCCGTGGCCGAGACGGCGACCCGCGTGTCCGCGGTCAAGGCCAGGGAAGAGTACGACCGGCACGTCGCTGCCCGACGCCGCCACCTGTGAGAGTAGGGATGCTTGTCATGACGAAGACCGTCAGTCACTGGATCGGTGGAAAGCCCGTTGAAAGGGCTGAGGGGGCGTCGGGTGCGTACGGTCCGGTGACCGATCCGGCGACCGGCGCCGTCACGACGCAGGTCGCGTTCGCTTCGGTCGACGAGGTGGATGCCGCGGTCGACGCCGCCCGGGAGGCCTTCGCGACCTGGGGCACGTCCTCGCTCGCCAAGCGCACCGCCATCCTCTTCAAGTTCCGCGCGCTGCTCGACGCCAACCGCGACGCGATCGCCGAGCTGATCGTCGCCGAGCACGGCAAGGTGCACTCCGACGCGCTCGGCGAGGTCGCCCGCGGCCTGGAGATCGTCGACCTGGCCTGCGGCATCACGGTCCAGCTGAAGGGCGAGCTGTCGACGGAGGTCGCGTCCCGCGTGGACGTCTCCTCGATCCGCCAGCCGCTGGGCGTCGTCGCGGGCATCACGCCGTTCAACTTCCCCGCCATGGTGCCGATGTGGATGTTCCCGCTGGCCATCGCGTGCGGCAACACCTTCGTCCTGAAGCCGTCGGAGAAGGACCCGTCGGCGTCGATGAAGATCGCGGAGCTGCTGAGCGAGGCGGGGCTGCCCGACGGTGTCTTCAACGTCGTGCACGGCGACAAGGTGGCCGTGGACCGGCTGTTGGAGCACCCGGACGTGGCCGCCGTCTCCTTCGTGGGGTCCACGCCCATCGCCCGGTACATCCACACCACCGCCTCCGCCAACGGCAAGCGCGTCCAGGCGCTGGGCGGCGCCAAGAACCACATGCTGGTGCTGCCGGACGCCGACCTGGACGCGGCCGCCGACGCCGCCGTCTCCGCGGCCTACGGCTCGGCGGGCGAGCGCTGCATGGCCATCTCGGCGGTCGTCGCGGTCGGCTCGATCGCGGACGAGCTGGTCGCCAAGATCAAGGAGCGCGCCGAGAAGATCAAGATCGGTCCGGGCAGCGACCCGGCGTCCGAGATGGGTCCGCTGATCACGGCCGCCCACCGCGACAAGGTCGCCTCGTACGTGACGGGCGCCGCCGCCGAGGGCTGCGAGGTCGTCCTCGACGGCACCGGTTACACGGTCGAGGGCCACGAGAACGGCCACTGGATCGGCCTCTCGCTCCTGGACCGGGTGCCGACCACGGCCAAGGCCTACCGGGACGAGATCTTCGGCCCGGTCCTGTGCGTGCTGCGCGTCGACACGTACGACGAGGGCGTGGCCCTCATGAACGCCTCGCCGTTCGGCAACGGCACCGCGATCTTCACCCGGGACGGCGGCGCGGCCCGCCGCTTCCAGCTGGAGATCGAGGCGGGCATGGTCGGCGTGAACGTGCCGATCCCGGTGCCGGTGGGCTACCACTCCTTCGGTGGCTGGAAGGACTCGCTCTTCGGCGACCACCACATCTACGGCAACGACGGCACGCACTTCTACACGCGCGGCAAGGTCGTCACCACGCGCTGGCCGGACCCGGCGGACGCGCCGACCGGGGTGGACCTCGGGTTCCCGCGCAACCACTGACCGGCAGCGCTGAGCTGCATCACTGAGCCGCATCACCGAGCCGCGACCCCCGTCGGCTCCCGAAGCCCCCGGCCTTTCCCCCCCGGCCGGGGGCTTCGCCATTGGTTCACCGTTCTACGATGTGTGTGCACTACATGAAAGGCCGTGAGCCATGCCGCACATCGACATCGACTACGCCGACACCCTGTCCGGCGCCCTGGATCTGCCCGCCCTGGTGGCGGAGCTGCACCCCCTGGTCGTGGAGCGGGTGGACTCGGTCGGCGTCGGCAAGACGTTCTGCCGGCCCGCGGCGGCCTTCGTGGACGGCAGGCCCGGCGCGGCCTTCGTGCACGTCACCGTGGGCCTGCTGCCGGGGCGCGGGCGGGCCGTGAAGGCGGCGCTCTCCGACGATGTGCTGGCGCTGCTCGGCAAGCATCTGTCGGGGGTGGAGGGCGCGACGTACTCGGCGGAGGTCCGCGACCTCGATCCGTCCTACCGGCTCCATCCGACGCACTGACCGGAGTCGGCCGGTGACAGTTTGTGCGGCAGGGTCGTCCGGATTCCGGACGGCCCTGATTCTTTTTTAACGCTCCTCTTGCGGTTCCCGTGCACAGGGTGCAATCCGGGCAGCTAAAGCCCTCGTGTTCATGCGCCTGCAATATGAAGGTCATCTTCGGTGGCGGCATGTTCATTGAGGCCCGTCCCGGCAAACTCTTGGGAATGCGAGGCGACTTGGAATATGGCGGCGCTGCGGATTCCGTAGGTAAGTGACCGTTGACGTTCCGGTTGCCGCCGGGGTTCGATGACGCGCCGGGAGCCACAGAAAGAGCAGCTCAACAGCCTTCGGAGGCGATAGGGCTCCCGCCGCACTCCTGCCGTACGAGTCGATCGGAACCGCGCTCCATGACCGATACGCTTCGCCCCACCCAGTCCGCCACCGCCGAAGCCCCCGCGGCACCGGTGGCCGTGCCGGGCGACCCCCAGAAGCTCAAGCGTTCCATCGGCGTCGTCGGCGGCACCCTCCTCACGCTGTCGTGCGTGACGCCCGCCTCCACGCTCTTCGTCGTCGTCCCCGACCTCTTCTCCTCGCTCGGCACCGCCACCGCGCTCACCATCGCGATCGGCTCGCTGCTCTGCGTGGGCGTCGCGTTCTGCTACTCCGAGCTCGGCACCCTCATCCCCAGCGCGGGCGGCGAGTACGCGATGGTCTCCACGATGGCGGGCCGCCTCGCCGGCTGGCTGGTCTTCGTCCTGTCCCTGCTGGTCGTGATGATCGTCCCGCCCGTCATCGCCATGGGCACGGCCGACTACCTCGCCCCGGTGGTCCACCTCGACCCGTCCTACGCGGGCGCCGGCGTCATGATCTGCGCGACCCTCGCGGGCCTGCTCGACCTGCGCGCCAACGCGTGGATCACCGGCATCTTCCTGGTCCTGGAAGTCGTGGCGGCGGGCGTCGTGGCCGTCCTCGGCTTCGCGCACGCCGAGCGCGGGCCGGGCAGCCTGGTGGACCTGACGGTGGCGTCCGGCTCCGGCTCGGGCGGTTCCGGCGGCGTCGACACCGTCACGGCCATGCTCATCGTCTCCGGCCTCGCCATCGCCCTCTTCGTCACGCAGGGCTTCTCCACGGCCGTCTACCTCTCCGAGGAGATGGAGAACCCGCGCCGCAACGTCGCGCGCACCGTCCTCGCCACCCTCGCCATCTCCGCCGTGATCATCCTGGTGCCGGTCGTCGCGATCACCATGGGAGCGGAGAGCCTGACCGCGCTCACCGAGGGCGACATCAGCGCCATGGTCGCGGCCTGGTCCAACTCGGCGGTCGGTACGTTCGTCAGCCTCTGCGTGGCCCTCGCGATCATCAACGCGGGCATCGTCATGGTCATCCAGAACTCCCGCGTCCTGTTCGCCTCGGCCCGGGACAAGGCGTGGCCCTCGCCGGTCAACAAGGCCCTGTCCAAGCTCGGCGCGTCCGGCGCCCCCTGGATCGCCACGCTCCTCGTGGGCGTCCCCGGCGCGCTCCTCTGCTTCGTCAACCTCGACACGCTGTACGGCGTGACCGGCGTCTCCGTGACCGGCATGTACCTGCTGGTCGCCGTCGCCGCGCTGCTGGCCCGCCGCGGCTCGCACGGCCACACGGCGGCCTGGCGGATGCCGCTGTGGCCCGCGGTGCCTGTGGTGCTGATCGCGGTGCTCGCGTACGTGCTGAGCCGGCAGGAGGCGGCCTACCTCGCGTGGACCGGGGGGATCGTGGTGGCCGCGACCCTGTACTGGGCCCTGTACTTGCGGCCGCGGCGGGACACGCGGTGGCTGGTGAGCGTGCCGGAGGACGGGCAGGGCTGACGCGGAGGGCCGGGAGACGCGGCGAACTCACCCACCCACCCGCCGCTCCACCTCCGCCCAGTCCTCCGGGTCCAGCTCGACGGAGCCCGCGCCGTCCAGCAGGTCACGGTCCTTGAACCCGCTGGACGTGGACACGCACACCACCGGCCCTTCCACCGCGGCGGAACCCAGCTGCCGGTACCCCGCGAGCCCCGCCGCCGCGGAGAGCTCCGGCCACAGCCCGCCCCGCGCCAACTCGTCCCGAGCGGCGGCCATCTCCGCGTCCGTGACGAGCAGCGCCGCGCTCCCGCTCTCCCGCACGGCGACCACTCCCCGGTAGCCGCCCACCGATGAACTGATCGCGTACGCCGCCGTGTCGCCGACCGGCAGCTGCGTCGCGGGCACCCCGTCCCGCAGCGCCGCCGCCAGCGGGCCACCGGCCGACGGCTCGCAGGAGTAGAGGCGCGGCACCCGGTCGGTCACACCGAGCCGGACCAGCTCCGCGAAGCCCTTCCAGACGCCGAAGAGGAGCTCGCCGTACCCGGTGGGCACGAACACCGCGGCGGGCACGCCGAGTTCGGCGTGGATCTCGTACGCGAGGGTCTTGTAGCCCTCGGGCCCGAACGCGTGCCCGGTGTGCGTGGGCGTCACGTTGCTGACCGGGTGGTAGCCGAGCCGCTCCACGATCCGGCGCAGCAGCGGCCACCGCGCGTCCACGGGCACGGGCAGCACCACGGCGCCGTACGCCCGCAGGAACGCGTCGACCGCGGGCGGCGTGTCCGCCGAGGTGAGCACGGCACAGCGCAGTCCGGCCCGCGCCGCGTACGCCGCCGCGGAGGCCCCGTGGTTGCCGGACGAGGCGACGACGATGCCCTTCGCGCCCGCGCCGACGGCCGCGCTCACCGTGACGCGGTTGATGCGGTCCTTGTGGCTCCAGGTCGGGTTGCGGGACTCGTCCTTGATCCAGAGCCCGTCCCCGAAGGGGACGAGGGGCGTGCCGCCCTCGCCGAGGCCGGGCGCGTGCAGCGGCGGCAGGAGCGGCGCCCACCGGTCGTGGCCGTGCGAGTGGCCGGTCCTGCGGTCGGGCGTGGTGCCGGGCGTGCTGGTGAACAGGTCGGCGGGAACCTTGTCGTAGGCGTAGTCGACCTCCACCGGATACGAGACGGTCCCGGTGCTGGTGACCGGGCAGCCCGCGGTGAGGGGCGGCCACAGGGGGAAGCGGACGGACGGATCGCCCAGCGAACGCTGGCCGGTGGCGAGAGAGTCGGAGTCCCGGGGTGTCATGGGGGGACTCTAATCAGACCGCTGATCAGGCCGCCGTCAGGACTCGTTCGAGGAGGACTCGTTCAAATAGGTCAGGACGGCCAGGACGCGGCGGTTGCTGTCGTCGTCGTCACTGATGCCGAGCTTGCCGAACATGGAGGTCGTGTACTTGCCGATCGCGCTCTCGCTGAGGAACAGGCGGCGCCCGATGGCCTGGTTGGAGAGGCCCTCGGCCATGAGGGCCAGCACGGAGTGCTCGCGTTCGGTGAGCCGGTCCAGGCCCCGGCTCCTGGAACCGGCGGACAGCAGTTTCGCGATGACGGCCGGGTCCATGGCGGTCCCGCCGCCCGCCACGCGCTCCAGGGCGCCGATGAACTGGTCGGCGTCGAACACGCTCTCCTTGAGGAGATAGCCGACGGCACCCGAGCCGTCGGCGAGCAACTCCCGCGCGTACAACTGCTCGACGTGCTGGGAGAGGACGAGAACCGGCAGGCCGGGCATCTCGCGGCGGGCGGCGAGGGCGGCCCGCAAACCCTCGTCCGACTGGGTCGGCGGCATGCGGACGTCGATGACGGCCACGTCGGGGCGGCAGGTCCGCAGCGCGTCGAGCGTCTCGGGCCCGGTGGCCGCCGTCGCGACCACCTCGTGCCCGCACGCCTCGATCAGGCGGACCATCCCGTCGCGCAGGAGGTAGAGGTCTTCGGCTACAACGATTCGCATGGCACCGCCATCCTCACACGGGTCGGGCCGCCCGCCGGGCTGCTGATCTCCAGAGTGCCGTCGAACACCGCGAGGCGTCGGCGCAGGCCCGCGAGTCCGCCGCCGTCCCGCGCACCGGCCCCGCCCCGGCCGTCGTCCTCGACCTGGACCGCGAGGCCGCCGCCGTCGCGGATCAGGGAGACGCGCGCACGGGACGCCCCCGCGTGCCGGACCGCGTTGGTGAGCAGCTCGGCGACGCCGAAGTAGACGGCGGACTCGACCGGCGGCTCCAGGCACAGCCCGCTGTCGGCGGTGACGGCCACGTCGAGCGGCACGTCCAGGGCGAGCGCGCGGACGGCGTCCACGAGCCCCCGCTCGGTGAGCACCGGCGGGCTGATCCCCCGCACCAGTTCGCGGAGTTCGGCCAGCGAGGCGGTGGCGCCGGCCCGCGCCTCCCGCATCAGCTCCCTGGCCCGCTCGGGGTCGGCCGCCATCAGCTTCTCCGCGGTCGCGAGGGAGAGGCCGAGTCCCACCAGGCGGGCCTGTGCCCCGTCGTGCAGGTCCCGTTCGATCCGGCGGATCTCGGCGGCCTGCGCGACGGTCGTGTCCGCGCGCTGGGCGGTCAGCTCGTCCACCCGGCCGGCCAGCGCCATCGCGGCCGAGGGGCGCAGGAAGCGCACGGCCACCGGTTCGAGGAGGCGCCAGGCGTACGGGGACGCGGCGACGGCCACCATGAGCCCGGCCGCTCCCACGAGGCGTGCGGCGAGCCCCGGCCGGCCGGGCCCGAACCCGCCGAGCCCGACGACCGCAGCGGCCACCCCGGCCGGCGGTACGCAGGCGACGAGGCCCGCCGTGAACGGCACGACCGCCGTGAACCGCAGGTCGCGCCAGTTGGCGGGGTCGGCCCACCGCACCCGCAACCGCTGGTCCATGAGCGCGTCGCGGCTGGTCCGCTCGTAGCCGAACCCGTTCCACCAGTACCCGGTGGACATCCGCGTCACCGGCCCGGCCCGCCGGTAGCCGTCGGGGATCTCCGTGCCCGTCCACCCACCGACGAGGTGCCGCACAGCCCGGCAGACCGGCCGGGACAGCAGGAGCGTGCCCACGGACACCAGCACGAGCGGCGCCGCCCACGACCACGGGTTCCCGGCACCCCATAGGACGCCCAGCGCCACGGCGGCGGCCCACACGGCGGGCACCAGCATGCTGACGGCCGCGACGGCGCACGCCCGCACGAACCCCGTGCCGACGCGCCCCGCCCACGCGGCCGCCCACGCCCATGTACCCAGCTGTCGCATGACTTTCCCTCCGCTTTCCCTCCGCTTTCCGTCCAGGTGCTCCTACTCTGCACCGGACTCGGGCCGCGGCCGCCCCGATCGTTCAGGGAGTGGGTCTGGCCCCACCCACCCGTGCGTCCAGACGGATACTCCGCAGATCACGCGCTCCCTAGCGTCGTCGGCATGGAACCCGTCAAGCCCCTCGCCCACCCCTTCCGGACGATCCGGCTCCTCGTCATCCTCTACGGCGCGCTGAGCGCCGTGCTCCTCGGCACGGTCGCCGTGCTCGCGGCGACCGGACACCCCGCGAACACCTTCATGTGGGTGCGGGCAGTCCTGCTGCCCGTGGTCGCCGTGGTGATCCACCGGATGACCGTCGCCGCGTCCCGTGGGTCCCGCCGGGCCGCCGAGCGCGTGCGGACCCTCGCCGTCGTCATGCCGATCGCCGTCATCGGAGTCGACCTGATCCCGGGCGTCTGCCCGCTCTGGTACACGGTGACGCAGACCGTCTGCATGCTGCCCGTCATCGGGATCGCGTTCGTCACCCGGAGCACCGCGCCGCGTCCCGGCTAGGCGCTGTGCCGAAGGACGGGCCACCCGGCCGCCTACCGCCCCCGCGGTACGCGGGGCGCGGAGTCTACTCCCCGGGGAGGCGGGCGGGTTCAGACCGGCGGCTGCCTCGGTTGTCGGTCCGCGCCCGTACGGTGGACGGCATGGATCTACGACTGCCCAGGCCCAGGTTCCCCGTGCCGCGCGGTCGGCGCCGGCTGCTCGCCGCAGCGGCCGCCGTCGCGGTCCTCGCCGGTGTGGGCACATGGTCGGCGGCCGCTTCGGACGACGGCCCCGCCGTGCGCAGGACGGACCGCATGGTCGACACCGGCGGCGCCCGGATCGACACCTCGTACTTCACGGCGGGCGACCCGGACGAGAAGCGCCCCGCCGTCCTCATCGGCCACGGCTTCGGCGGCAGCAAGAACGACGTGCGCGATCAGGCGGAGAAGCTCGCCGAGAACGGGTACGCGGTCCTCACGTGGTCCGCGCGCGGCTTCGGCAGGTCCACCGGCAAGATCGGGCTCAACGACCCCAAGGGCGAGGTCGCCGACGTCTCGAAGCTCATCGACTGGCTCGCGACCCGCCCCGAGGTGCGGCTCGACAAGGACGGCGACCCGCGCGTGGGCGTCACCGGCTCCTCGTACGGAGGGGCGGTGTCTCTGCTCGCCGCCGGGCACGACAAGCGGGTGGACGCGATCGCCCCGCAGATCACGTACTGGAACCTCGCGGACGCGCTGTTCCCGAACGGCGTCTTCAAGAAGCTCTGGGCCGGCATGTTCATCAACACCGGTGGCGGCTGCGAGCAGTTCGAGAAGCAGCTCTGCGAGATGTACCAGCGGGTCGCGGTGGCCGGGAAGCCGGACGCGAAGGCGCGCGAGCTGCTCGCCGGGCGCAGCCCCGTCGCCGTCGGCGACCGCATCGACGTGCCGACGTTCCTCGCCCAGGGACAGACCGACTCCCTCTTCCCGCTCAGCCAGGGCGACGCCATCGCCAAGGCGGTCCGCGCGAACCACGCGCCCGTCTCCGTCGACTGGATCGCGGGCGGCCACGACGGCGGGGACCGCGAGCGAGGACGCGTCGAGCAGCGCATCAGTACGTGGTTCGACCGCTATCTGAAGGACGACAAGGACGTCGACACAGGCCCCGCGTTCCGCGTCACCCGCACCGGAGGGATCGACTCCACCGACGGCGCCGCGCGGCAGCGGGGCGCGAGCGGCGACCGCTACCCCGGCCTGGAGAGCGGGCGGCGCGAGGTGCCGCTCGCCGGACGCGAGCAGACTTTCGACAATCCCGCGGGCGCGAGCCCGCCCGCGATCTCCGGGCTCCCCGGAGTCGGCGGCGGCTCGTTCTCCCAGCTGTCGTCGCTCGGGGTCGGCGTCTCCCTGGACTTCCCCGGACAGTTCGCCAAGTTCGACTCGAAGCCGCTCGGCGACGACCTCCGCATCACCGGGACCCCGACGGTGCGCGCCCACGTGAAGTCCTCCAGCGGCGAAGCGGTGCTGTTCGGGAAGGTGTACGACGTAGGGCCCGACGGCAAGCAGCAGGTCCTGCCCTCCCAACTCGTCGCGCCCCTACGCGTGACGGACGCGAAGGGCGGCAAGGACGTCGAGCTGACCCTGCCTGCCGTCGACCACGAGGTGCAGAAGGGCCACCACCTCCGCCTGACCCTCTCCTCGACCGACCTCGGCTACGCGTCACCCGCCGAACCCGCCAAGTACACCGTCTCCCTGAAGGGCGACCTGAAGGTGCCGACCGCGCCAGGCGTGGAGACCGCCGCCGCGCCGCTGCCCTCCTGGGTGTGGTGGCTGCCCGCGGCCGGGGCCGTCATCGCCCTCGGCCTGCTCGCCACCGCGCGCAGGCGCACCACGGCGCCCGCGCCCGACCCGGACCTCGCCGAAGTGCCGCTCCGCATCACCGACTTGAGCAAGCGGTACGCCAGGTCCAGCGACCGGTACGCGGTCCGCGACGTCTCCTTCACCGTGGAGAAGGGCCAGGTGCTCGGCCTCCTCGGGCCGAACGGCGCGGGCAAGACCACCACCCTGCGCATGCTCATGGGTCTCATCCGGCCCGACGCGGGCGAGATCCGCGTCTTCGGCCACGCGATCCGGCCGGGTGCGCCCGTCCTCTCCCGGGTCGGCGCGTTCGTCGAGGGCGCCGGCTTCCTGCCCCACCTGTCGGGCCGGGAGAACCTGGAGCTGTACTGGAAGGCCACCGGCCGCCCCGCCGAGGACGCGCACCTCGCCGAGGCGCTGGAGATCGCCGGTCTCGGCGACGCCCTGTCCCGCGCCGTACGGACGTACTCGCAGGGCATGCGGCAGCGCCTCGCCATCGCCCAGGCCATGCTCGGCCTCCCGGACCTGCTGATCCTCGACGAACCGACGAACGGCCTCGACCCGCCGCAGATCCGCGAGATGCGCGAGGTCATGATCCGGTACGCGCGCGGCGGCCGCACGGTCATCGTCTCCAGCCACCTCCTCGCCGAGGTCGAGCAGTCCTGCACGCACCTCGTCGTCATGGACCGCGGCCGCCTCGTCCAGGCGGGCCCGGTCGCCGAGATCGTCGGCTCCGGAGACACGCTCCTTGTCGGCCTCGCGACGGACATCCCCGACCCGCTCGTCGAGAAGGTCGCCGCGCTGCCCGGCGTCGCGTCGGCGGTGCGCGCCGACGACGGCATTCTGCTGCGCCTCGACGGCACGGAGCACGCCAGTGCCGTGCGGCTCCTGCCCGAACTGGTCCGCCTGGACGTGCCCGTGGAATCCATGGGTCCGCACCGCCGCCTCGAAGACGCGTTCCTCACCCTGATCGGAGGCACCGCATGACCGCCCCCAGTGCCCCCACCCTGGAGCGCCCGACCGCGCCCGGCTACCGCGCGGGCCGCACCCTGCCCCTGCGGGTCGAGGCGGTCCGCCAGCTGAAGCGGCGCCGCACGCTCGTGATGGGCGCCATCATGGCGCTCCTCCCCGTCGTCCTGGTCATCGCGTTCGCCGTCGCGGGCGGCTCGCCGGGCTCCCGCAGCGGCGAGGTGACGCTGATGGACACGGCGACGGCGTCCGCGACGAACTTCGCCGCGACGTGCCTGTTCGTGTCGGCGGGTTTCCTGCTCGTCATCCCCGTCGCACTGTTCTGCGGGGACACCGTCGCCTCCGAGGCGAGCTGGTCCTCCCTGCGCTATCTGCTGGCGGCGCCCGTGCCGCGGGCCCGCCTGCTCTGGTCCAAGATGGCCGTCGCACTCGGCATGAGCGCCGCCGCGATGGTGCTCCTCCCGCTGGTCGCGCTGGCGGTCGGCGCGCTGGCGTACGGCTGGGGACCACTGGAGATCCCGACGGGCGGCACACTGCCCGCGGGCACGGCGACCCGCCGCCTCCTGATCGTCGTGGCCTACGTCTTCGTCTCCCAACTCGTCACCGCGGCCCTCGCCTTCTGGCTGTCGACAAAGACCGACGCACCGCTCGGCGCGGTCGGCGGCGCGGTCGGCCTGACGATCGTCGGCAACGTCCTGGACGCGGTGACGGCACTCGGCGACTGGCGCGACTTCCTCCCCGCCCACTGGCAGTTCGCCTGGGCCGACGCGATCCAGCCGCGCCCGGAGTGGGGCGGAATGATCCAGGGCTCGGCGATCTCGGTGTCGTACGCGCTGGTGCTGTTCGCGCTGGCGTTCAGGGGGTTCGCGCGGAAGGACGTGGTCAGCTGACTCCCCCATCTCCAGGGGCACGGCCCCCGACCGCCGACCGCGCCCGAACTCGCCCCGGCGCTCAGCGGGCTTCGGTGCGGTGCCCGGTGGGTGACTTGACGCTGCGTATGAGTGCGGCGAGTTGTGCGGGGGAGGTGGAGAGTTCTGTGTGGGGGGCTTCGCTTTCGCGGAGGTGGATGGTGCCGGTGGTTGCGGTGAGCTCCACGCAGTTGGGGGCGTCTTCGTCGCCGGAGAACGAGGACTTCTGCCATGTGGGGACCTGTGCCACGTCGTACCTTTCACCTGGTCAGCACGAATGGGTGGATGAACGCTGATCGTGTGAGCCGGAGCGGTAAAGGGTGGAAGCAGGACGCGTTCAGCGGGCTTCGGTGCGGTGCCCGGTGGGCGACTTGACGCTGCGTATGAGTGCGGCGAGTTGCGCGGGGGAGGTGGAGAGTTCTGTGTGGGGGGCTTCGCTTTCGCGGAGGTGGATGGTGCCGGCGGTTGCGGCGACTTCCACGCAGTTGGGGGCGTCTTCGTTGCCGGAGAACGAAGACTTCTGCCACACGGATGTAGCTTCCATGTCAGGGCCCTTCAGATGGACTTAGCCAGTCGGACAATGAAGTCCCTCGACTCTACGACTCCCATCGCTGCCGACTCCACGTTGTCGAGCACTCTGCGGTACCGACTGAGCTGCGCCTCCGCGTCCACGAAGGCCCCGCCATGTGCGGTGTCCACCAGGACTGTGTCCAGCTTCGGTACCTGGCCACCGGCGATCAGCAGTGCATTGCCGATGTCAGTGAAGCCGTCCACATCGAAGGGGACGACGCGCACCACGACTTGAGGTCGTTCCGACTGCTCGGCGATGTGGAGCAGCTGCCGTCGAGCAACGGCGCGATCTGCGACTCGAACACGCAGTGCCGCCTCGTGGATCACCACGGCGAAGCGGAAAGGTTCGCCGCTGCCGAGGACCTTCTGCCGCCGCAGGCGAAACTCGACGCGTGCATCCATCTGCTCCGGAGAGAGGCGGGTGGTCGACGATGTGTAGATAGCCCGTACTTGGCTCTCAGTCTGCAGAAGCCCGGGCACCTGTACGTTCTCGAACGACCTCACATATGCGGCATGGTGCTCCAGTTCCGCCAAGTCGAGAAAGGTCGGAGGGAGCGTGTGACGGTATGCCTCCCACCACCCGCGCACTCGCTCGTCCGCCATGGCGGCCAGCGCGTCGACCAGGGCGGTGTCATCGCACGCGTACTGACCGGCCAGGTACCGTACGCGCTCCCCGCTGACCCCCACGCGCGCACTCTCCACGGCGGAAATTCTGGTCTCGGCGAATCCCATGTCCCGGGCTGCCTCTCGCCCAGTCAAGCCGGCCCGCTCCCGGAGCTTGCGCAGCTCGGTCCCGAGCCGTTCCTGGCGTGCCGTGATGATGCTTCGTGCCGACATGTACCTCTGCTTTCGCGCGAGTTGAGGAGTCCGAGTATCCCAGGCCCGCTTGACGAGGTTCAACTGAACCTAATACCGTCTGTGACGCAACGCACACGCTGCGAAATCGCCGGGACTCCGGAAGCGCACCACACCGTCATGCCGTGACGGCCGTGACACTGCCACCGCCGCCCGCCTGCTCACCGCGGCGCCCCCCTCGCCCCCACCGGAGTTCCGCCATGCCGAAAACGCCGGAAGATCATGCTCTTGAACCCTGGGAGTACACCCTCTACGTCCCGCACGACCTCCGCGCCGTCACCATCTGTCGCCGCACCCTCCGCCTCGTCCTCGCCGCGCACGGCCTGCCTCACCTCTCGGAAGTCGCCGAACTCCTCGCGACCGAGCTGGTCAGCAACGCCCTGTGCCACACCAAAGGCCCCGCGGCACTGCGCCTGCGCTGGACGGGTGGTCGGCTGCTCCGGATCGGCGTGTGGGATGCCGACCCCAGACCACCGGCCCCGGCCTCCGCCCCCGCCTCGCACATCGCCCTCGATGCCGAACAGGGGCGCGGCCTCGCCCTGGTGCGGAGCTGTGCTGACGAGTGGGGCTGGTATCCGCTCACGACCACAGGCGACACCGGCAAGTACGTCTGGTGTGAACTGTCCTCGGCGTAACCGCGTAACCGCGTATCCGCGTATCCGCATCGCAACCCTTCCGCAACGTCCCGGGACGATCGTTCGGCGCCCCCTCCGCGTCACAGTCAGGAAAGCCGACGACGACTCAAGGCCGACGACTCAAGGGGGAGAGATGCGGGCCCGGAAGACGCGACACGGGATGCTCGCCGCGGCCATGGCGGGCGGCCTGCTGCTCACCGGCTGTACCGGTGGCGGCAGCGGCAGCGACAACCGCGCCACCGCGGATGACAAGGCCAGGAGGAGAAGCGGCTCCGAACCGCTCCCCGCACCCGCGCCCGCCACGCCCGGCAGGGAGGACGAGGGCAGCCACCGGGACGCCGCACCCCCGCCCGACTACCTCTCCACGTTCGCCCTGGACGTCGACACCGCCTCGTACGGCTTCGCGCGCCGCACCCTCGCCGAAGGTAGGCTGCCCGACCCGGCGACGGTCCGCCCCGAGGAGTTCGTCAACAGTTTCCGCCAGGACTATCCGCGGCCCGACGGCGACGGGTTCAGCGTGAGCGTCGACGGTGCCAGGACGGGAGACGACGGCTGGTCGCTGCTGCGCGTGGGCCTCGCCACCCGGGAAGCCGCCGAGGAGAAGCGTCCGCCCGCCGCGCTCACTTTCGTCATCGACGTGTCGGGGTCCATGGCCGAGCCCGGCCGTCTCGACCTCGCGAAGAAGTCCCTCGGCATCATGACCGACCGGCTGCGCCCCGACGACTCGATCGCGCTCGTCACCTTCAGCGACACCGCGGAGACCGTCCTGCCGATGACCCGCCTCGGTGGAACCGGAACCAGAATCGGCAGCGGAACCGAAACCGGCACCGGAACCGGCACCAGCACCGGCACCGGCACCGGCACCGGAGACGGTCGCCACCGCGTGCACGACGCCATCGACGGCCTGGAGCCCACCCAGTCCACAAACCTCGAAGCGGGCGTCACCACCGGCTACGACACCGCGGTGCGCGGCAAGCGGGAGGGCGCCACCAACCGTGTCGTGCTGCTCTCCGACGCCCTCGCCAACACCGGCGACACCAGCGCCGACGGCATCCTCGAACGGATCTCCGACGCCCGCCGCGAGCACGGCATCACCCTTTTCGGCGTCGGAGTCGGCAGTGACTACGGAGACGCCCTCATGGAGCGGCTCGCCGACAAGGGCGACGGCCACACCGCGTACGTGTCGAACGACGAGGAAGCCCGCGAGGTCTTCTGCGAGGAGCTTCCCGCCAACATCGAGCTGCGGGCCCGCGAGGCGAAGGCGCAGGTCGCCTTCGACCCGGAGACCGTCGAACAGTTCCGCCTCATCGGCTACGAGAACCGCGAGGTCGCCGACGACGACTTCCGCGACGACTCCGTGGACGGCGGCGAGGTCGGGCCGGGCCACACGGTGACGGCGCTGTACGCGGTGCGCGCCAAGCCGGGCGCGGGCGGCCATCTGGCCACGGCGAGCGTGCGCTGGCTCGACCCGTCCAGCCGCGCGCCGCACGAGGAGTCGGGCCGGATCGAGACGGCCGACCTCGACGGTTCACTGCGGGAGGCGGACGAGGGCCTCCAAGTGGCTGCTCTGGCCGCCTACTTCGCGGACGCCCTGCGCACGGCCGCCCCGTCCGGATACCCACGGCAGGACCGCACCTCGCCCCTCCCCGGAACCTCGTCCCTCCCCGGAACCCAGTCCCTCCCCGGCACCCCGTCCCTGCCCGAACTGTCCCGGCAGGCCCACGCGTTGCCGTCGTACGACAAGCAGACCCGTGACCTCACCGAGGCCGTCGACCGGGCGGCCCGCATCGCCGACGACACCCACGCCCCAGGCACCCACGCCCCAGGCACGGCCTCGCCCCGCGGCGAGATCCGCTACTGACCCGAGCCGCACAGTTCCCGCTCCGCCCGCACCGGGTCGTTGGGGAAGCGGAAGGCGGTGCGTTCCACGGCCCCCGTCAGGTTCCGCAGGAAGCGTCCGGCTGTCAGCGGCGCGCGCGTGGCGTCCCGCAACTCGGCGAGCGGCCCGCAGCGCAGGGCCCGACGGGCCGCCTCCACCCGGTCGGGGGCGAGCCCCGCCGGCAGCAGCTCGGCGGGGAGCCCGGGAGCACCGCGCTCGGCGACGATCCACTCGTCGGGCAGCCGCTTGTCGTGGCCCACGCGGCCGTTGACGAGGCCCTCCGTGTGGGCCGCGAGCGGGTAGGCGAGCCCGATGGGGTCGAGGGCGGCACCGGAGAGCGGCACGACGGAGCCGCTGAAGCCGAGCGTGTTGTAGACCCCCGTCACGCCCGGCGCGCCGCCCTCCACCGGCGTCCTGGCGAGGAGCAGCGTGGGCGCGCCGGCCCGCGCCCGGTCCCGTACGAGAGCGGCGTACGCCTTGTTTCCCAGCAGGCCCGCGAAATCGTGGTGCAGGGGGTGCGGGGCGGCGTTCTGCCGTACGTACACGCCGCGCTCGTCCGCGATCCCGCCCGCCCCGATCCACCCCTCGTACGGAACCCGCAGCACGCCAGCACACGCCACGGCCCACACCCCGACCACCGCTGCGACGACGCCCCACGCGCGCGTGAGGGGCACGAGGAAGACGGGCAGCAGCATCAGCAGCAGCCCCGGCAGGAACATCCGCCCGTGCATGAAGTCACCGCCCACCTTGATGACGTACACCCAGCACAGGGCCCCGGCGAGAACAGGCGCGACCACGGGTACGAGGACGGGTGTGAGGACGGGCGCGAGGGTGGTGGAAGAGACGGCAGGGGCGGCAGGGGCGGCAGGGACGAAGGGGACGCCGCCCGCGGGGATACGCCCACGCCCCCGCCCCGAGACCACCCGCCCCGAGACCACCCGTCCCCAGACCGCCCTCCCCGAGACCACGACACCCACCCCGACCGCCACCAGCGGCAACCACAGTGCGTACGGCCCCGCGAAGTCCCAGAAGTAGTCGAACCCCCGCGTCCACAGGCTCCGCGAGGCCTCCTTCGTGACGCCGGGCAGCGGCATCAGATGGCCGTAATAGCCCATGCGGAAGATCTCGTACGCAACGGGCAGCGCCCCCGCGACACCGGCCCCGGCGAGCACCCCGCGCCACGAGGGGCGCACCATGACCCACTGCGCGGCCAGGAAGACGAACGACACCAGTGCGAGGTCCGGCCGCACGAGCGGGCCGAGACCCAGGACAGCGCACGTCACCAGCGACCGGGGCCGCACGACGAGCGCGAGCCAGGCCCCCGCGATCCAGCAGGTGGCGAGCCCCGTCTCCAGGCCGGACGTGGCGAAGTCCCAGACCGGCGGCAGCGCGAGCAGCACCAGCGCCCCACAGGGCACGAAGAACCCGCCCTCATTCCCCCACGGCCCCCGAAGCCCCCGGAGCCCCCGAAGCCCCTGTGGCCCCCGAAGCTCCCGTGGCCTCCGGAGCCCCCGCAGCCGCAGCGCCCCCAGCCCGGCGAGCGCGAACCCGGCGACGGTGAGCAGCAGCCCCCCGTACATCGCCACCGTCGCGACGTCCGCCCCCGTCGCCCCGCCTGCCACGAGCAGCCACTGCCAGAGGGTGCCGGTGGACGACTCGGCGCGTTCCCCGGCGTTGAAGACAGGCCCGTTGCCCGCCAGCACCTGCCGGACCGTACGCACGTAGATGTGCCCGTCGTCGGACATCCACCGCCGCTGGAACCCGACGACGCCGATGACGAGGGCCGGCAGCAGGCAGACGGCGAGACGGGCCTGGGCCCACCGGCGCGCGGGCGCCCCGGGGGAGGGCCCGGCGACGGTTTCGGAGCCACGGACGGAGGAGTACGCAGACATCGTCATGACCGATACATCGGCGCAGGTCAAGGTCGGCTTGAGACACGCCGCGCCCGACCGCCCTCCCCCCCGGGCCCCGGGTCCTGTGGTCTCCCGAGCGTCCGGGTGCTCGCTCAGGCCTTCGGGATGTCGAAGTACCGGGTGAGTCCGGCCGCGAGAGCCACATCGCCGGCGAGTTTGACCTTGCGCATCATGAACAGCGTGACGGGACTGGCGTTTCCGGAGACGAGCTTGAGGAACTCGGCATCGGCCATGATGAGCGTGACCCGCGGCTCCACGTCCGAGCGCCCCTCGCGCACCACACACGTACCGTCGGCGATCTCCGTCTCGTACACCACTTCGCCGTTACCGCCGCTGCCGCTGCCGCTGCCGCTGCCGCTGCCGCTGCCGCTGCCGCCGCTGCCGGTGACCTTCCAGCGGATGACGGCCCGCAGCGAACCCGCCGCCTCGGGCTTGAACTGCCGCTCCATGCGCCCGAAGACCTCCTTCAGGACACGGCCGCGCAGTTCGCCGTCCTCGGAGATCTCGGAGATCTGCTTGTTGGAGAGCCCCTTCACGATCCGCGCGAACTCGTCGGGCGTGACGCTGGCGAAGTCGAGCTCGGCGATTCTGCTGATGTCGTCCGCCACGTCAATCTCCTTACTGCGCAGTAAACTTACTAAAGAGTAAGGTAAGGCGAAATCAGGGAGACCGGCAAGGTTGAGCGGCATGGCCGAAGGCGCGTCCGGCACCTCGGTGGAGCCTACGGGGGAGCGTACGGGGGAGTGCGCCGGCGCGACGCGCCGGGTCCGCGCAGGCGCCGGGTCCCGCGTCGCGAACGTGAGCGACAGATCGTGGACGTGGCGGTCCGGGTCTTCGCCAAGCGCGGCTATCACGGGGCCTCGGTGGACGAGATCGCCGAACTCGCCGGAATCTCCAAGCCGATGGTGTACCTGTACCTCGACTCCAAGGAGGGGCTCTTCCTCGCCTGTCTGCGCCGCGAGGCGGACCGCCTGGTCGGCGGGTTCCAGAGGGCGGCGGACTCGCTGACGGACTGGATGGCGCGGCACCGCGGCCGGACACCGGAGGGCGTGACTCTCCGCCTCATGAGCATGGTGTGGGTGGGCATGGGCCGGGTCCTGGAGGGCGAGGTCCGGAGGCCTGGCCCGGCCGGGGCGAGGTGAGGTGAACCGGAACTCGTCCGCCCCATTGAATTTCCCTTACGTATGACTAAGTTGACTCATGAGTAAGTACTGAGCGACTGCGCGCCGATCGCCCGCACACCTGCTGCACCCGCACACCTGCCACACCCGCACACACCCGCACATCTGCCACACCCGCACATCAGCTGGGGTACCGGAAGCCGGGGAGCCGTCATGGGCGTACGCAAGGATCTGAAGAGGGCACAGCGCCGCAGCGGCCTGGCGGACCGTGCCGAGGTCGAACTCATCAGGGACGAGCACGGCACGGTACGGGAGGCCCGCACCGCCGCACTCGTGGCACCGGCCACCGCGGGCAGCACCGCCGACATCCCCTTCACCAACGCCGTCGAGGCCCCCGACGCCGTGGTGCTGCGCCGCAAACAGGCCGGTCAGTGGCGCCCCGTCACCGCCACCGCCTTCGCGCGCGAAGTGACGGACGCGGCCAAGGGGCTGATCGCCGACGGCCTCGAACCCGGCGGCCGGGTCGCGCTGATGTCCCGTACCCGCTACGAGTGGGCGGTCCTGGACTTCGCGATCTGGGCGGCGGGCGGCCAGACCGTGCCCATCTACGCGACGTCCTCGGCGGAACAGATCGAGTGGATCATCCGCGACTCCGGCGCCCGCTTCCTCGTCGCGGAGACCGCGGAGAACGCGGCGACGGCCGAGCGGGCCCTGGCCGCCCACGCCGCCCCGCCGCGCATCCGGCACCTCGACGGCGGCGCGATGGCGGAACTGACGGCGCTGGGCCGTGAGCTGTCGGACGAGGAAGTGACCAAACGCCGGTCCGCACTCACGCCCGAATCCATCGCGACCCTCGTCTACACCTCCGGCACCACGGGCCGCCCCAAGGGCTGCGTCCTCACGCACGGCAACCTGCACGCGGAGGCCGCGAACACCGTCGACCTCCTCCACCCCGTCTTCAAGGAGATCACCGGACAGGTCGCCTCCACGCTCCTCTTCCTGCCGCTCGCGCACATCCTGGGCCGCAGCATCCAGATCGCCTGCATGCTCGCCCGCATCGAGCTCGGCCACTGTCCCAGCATCAAGCCTGAGGAACTCCGCCCGGAGATGCGGGCGTTCAGGCCGACGTTCGTCGTCGGCGTGCCGTACCTCTTCGAGAAGATCCACGACACGGGCCGGGCGACCGCAGAGAAGATGGGCCGCGCCTCCTCCTTCGACCGCGCGGAGCGGATAGCGGTGCGCTTCGGAGAGGCGTACCTGAACAAGTTCTTGGACACGAAGGGCCCGGGTCCGTCCGTCGGCCTCTACGCCGGCTGGGCGCTGTACGAACTCCTCGTCTACCGCCGCATCCGCAAGGAGGTCGGCGGCAGGCTGCGCTACGCGATCAGCGGCGGCTCGCCCCTGGACCGCAATCTCAACCTCTTCTTCTACGCCGCCGGAATCATCATCTACGAGGGGTACGGCCTGACGGAGACCACGGCCGCCGCCACCATCACCCCACCGCTCAGGCCCCGCCCCGGCACGGTCGGACTGCCCGTCCCCGGCACGTCGGTACGCATCGCGGACGACGGAGAGGTGCTGATCAAGGGCGGCATCGTCTTCGGCTCGTACTGGAACAACCCGGCCGCGACGGACGCCGTGCTGACGAACGAGTGGCTCGCCACGGGCGACCTGGGCGCGCTGGACGACCACGGCTATCTCACGATCACCGGCCGCAAGAAGGACCTCATCGTCACCTCCGGAGGCAAGAACGTCTCACCCGCCGTCCTGGAGGACCGGCTGCGCAGCCGCGCGCCCGTCGGCCAGTGCGTCGTCGTGGGCGACAACCGTTCGTACGTCGGCGCGCTCGTCACCCTGGACCCCGAGGCGGTGGAGCACTGGCTCACCGTCCGCAAGCGCCCCAAGGACACGCCCCTCGCGGAGCTCGCACACGACCCGCAGATGATCGCGGAGATCCAGAAGGCCGTGGACCACGCCAACGCGGCGGTCTCCAGGCCCGAATCGATCCGCAGGTTCGCGATCGTGGAAGGTGAGTTCACGGAGGACAACGGCCTGCTCACCCCGTCCCTGAAGATCAAACGGCATGCGGTGACGTCGGCGTACGCGGCCGAGATCGAGGCGCTGTACGGGGGCTGAGGGCGCGGCGGCCGAGGTGCGGAGGTCGAGGGCGCGGAGGCCGAGGGCGCGGAGGTCGGGTGCTGCCGACGGTCGGTGAGGCCGACGGTTGACGGTTGGTGAGGCCGGCGGCGCCGCCGGCCTCACTGGGGCAACGCCCGGGCGACCGGACGGAGTTCCCACCGTGCCGGTGACACGCCGTTACGGCGTGGCGGCCCCAGCCATCAGCCGCATGGCTTCGGCTTCGTCCGTGTGGGGCGGTATGACCAAGAGGTCCCACCTGCCCCGGCCCGGCGCGAGCAGGCACACCGTGGAAGGCGTGTTCCGACCGGTGCCGCGGTGCAGCTGGAGCACGTGGTTCGCGATGAGCATCCGGCCGGGGAAGTCGGACCACATGGCGCTGTTGACGGTGACGTGCACGATCTGGGGCCAGCTGTGGGGCAGGGCCCGGAGCATGCGTGGCAGTTCGGCCATCAGGTCCACCGACCTGGGCCACCAGGCGCCGTCGACGAGGCGCGGCCCGTCGCCCGGCATCAGGCGCACACGTGCGAGGGTCGCGACGCGCGACGCGGCGGGGCGGGGGGTGCGTAGCGGGGTGCTGAGGGTGGCGCGGAGAGGGGTACTGAGGGGCGTGCTGAGGGGCGTGCTCATGCTGGGGCTCCTGCTCGGGGTGGTGGGTCACGGATGTGCCGGGCGCGGTCGGCATGACCGTGACGACGGTGGTGAGGGCGGGGCTGGGACCGGACGTGAGGGCGGGGCCGGGACCGGGACCGGGAGTGAAGGTGAGGCCGGGACCGGGAGTGAGGGCGAGGCCGGGGGCGGGAGTGAGGCCGGGGGCGAGATCTACGGCAGAGGGTGGTGCCCACGACCCGTCACTGCCCGTACGTCATCGCCGTGCGCCCTGACGTGGAGCCGCCCTCCCACTCCCACGTGTCCTCCGTGCCGGTCCGCGGGCCCGCCACAGTGGGGGCGGCCGCGAGCTGTCCCGCCGCCTCGGCCGCCATGAGGGCACTGCCCGTGCGGCGGTCCTGTGGATCGCAGGCCGCGGCCATGAGCCGGCCGGCGGCTTCCGCGTCGGTCTCGGGAGGGACGATCAGCAGGTCCCAGCGCCCTACGCGGTAGGATCGCAGCATGAGTTGATGCGCGTCCTGCTCATCGCGGAACCACCCGACGTTGACCGTATGGCCGTGGACCGGCACCTTGTGCGGGATCACCGGCCAGTGCGTCGGATTGACCGTGACGCGCGTGATCCGGCCCCACGGCAGGTCCAACCGGTCGCAGAGCTTGGGCAGTTCACGGTTCAGATCCCGGGAACGAGGCCACCAGGCGCCGTCGATCAGTCCGGACTGCGGTCCCGGCTGCTTCAGGGAGAGGCGGGCGGGCGCGTCGTCGGCGGGAAGGGTCGCCAGGGGGTCGGGCGGGGGGCGTCGTTCGGTGATCACCATCATGGTGTCGACCTGTCCCCGGGCCCGATGCACACGACCCGGTGCTGTTGACCGAGGGGGATACCGGCAAGGAAGCCGGTCAAGAGGTGCCCTCGGTACTGCCAGCGTACTCCTGCGGAAGCTCGGACCACGGGTGTCGGCGGCGTCCCGGCCCTCCGCCCCGTCCCAGGGCGCTTTCCGCCCCCCTTCGAGGGAGCTGTCCCCCTTCCGTCTCCGCAGGTCACAGGGACCGCCGTCGGTTGTCGCGGCGTCGGGACCGACGGAAGGGGCGGAAGTGGCGCGAGGGGTGGCGGAAAGCCCCCGGTGCCTCCTGTGCCCGGCCGCGCGGTGTGCTTCGCTGGCGGTCGCGGGAAGGTTGCGGCTACCGCGGGCCGCGGCCCGCGGGCTGCGCAGAGGTCTGGCCCGCGGACTGTGCAGAAGTCTGGCCCGCGGACTGTGCAGAAGTCTGGCCCGCGGACCGTGCAGAAGTCTGGCCCGCGGACCGTGCAGAGGCCCGGCCCGGCGACGAGGAGGAGGGCACCAGCATGCCCCTGCCGCCCCTATCGCCCCTGCTGCCCCTGTTACCCCACTCGCTCCTCTCGCCCCTACAGGCGGCGGCTTCCTGGCTGACCAGCCCGCTGTCCCCGGACGACTACCTCGGCCTGCTCGACCCCTTGTTGTCGGCACGGCATCCCGCGGGCCGGGTCAGGGCCGTGCGGAAGGAGGGGCCCGAGGCGGTCACCCTGGTGATCCGTCCGGGACGGGGGTGGGCGGGACACATGCCCGGGCAGTACCTGCCGGTGGGCGTGGAGATCGACGGCGTACGGCACTGGCGTACGTACTCGCTCACTTCCCGGCCGGACGCGCCGGACGGCACCATCGCCGTCACGGTCAAGGAGGACCCGCGCGGCCGGGTGTCCCCGCACCTGGTGCACCGCACGCCGCCCGGTACGATTCTGCGACTGGGCCCCGCCCAGGGGGAGTTCGTGCTGCCGGACCTGCCGCCCGAACGGGTGCTCTTCGTGACGGCGGGCAGCGGCATCACGCCGGTGATGAGCATCTTGCGCACTCTGGCCCGCCGCCGGGCGCCGACCCCCGACGCCGTACTCCTGCACAGCGCTCCGACACCGGAACAGTGCCTTTTCCGTGCCGAACTGACCGCTCTGGCGGCCCGGTCGCCCTGGCTCGGGCTGCACCTGACCTATACGCGGGCGCACGGCCGGCTGACCCCGGACCGTATCGCCGGGGCCTGCGCGGACTGGCGGGATCGGGACGCCTGGGTGTGCGGTCCGCCGGGGCTCCTGGCCGCGGCGGAACGGCACTGGGCCGCGCAGGGACTCCGTGAACGGCTCCGCCTGGAGCGCTTCCGTCCGGCCCCGTTGCTCCCGCCCGGCCCCGGAGCCACTGGTGGCCGGGTGCGGTTCGGCCGCAGCGGTATCGAGGCGGACGCCCCCGCGGGAGTGCCGCTGCTGGCGATCGGTGAGGCCGGGGGCGTGGCGATGCCGTACGGGTGCCGTGCGGGGGTCTGCCACGGCTGTCTCGTCCCGCTCGTGGACGGGAGGGTCCGCGATCTGCGGACCGGTGAAGTGCACGGTGAACCGGGCGGATTGATCCAGACCTGTGTCAACGGAGCCACGGGCCCACTCGTCCTGGACGTCTAGGACCTCCCGACGTCCAGGACCTCCCGATGTCCACGCCATCCCGACGGCCAGGGCCTCTCGACGTCCTGGGCCTCCCGACGGCCACGACCTCCCGACGTCCACGACATCCCGAGGAGACAACTCCCATGGGCACGACCACCACCACAACAGCAACGACCGTAACTCTCGGCACGGAAGAGGCGGTGCGCGCCGAAGAGCTGGGGGCGGAACTCGACCGTATCCGCGCCGAGATCATCGCGGCGCGCGGCAAGGACGACGCCCGCTACATCCGCACGATGATCGCCGTCCAGCGCGGCCTGGAGACAGGCGGCCGACTCGCCCTGGCCGTCTCCCTCTTCCCGCCTGCCTGGCTCGCGGGAACCGCCATGCTCACCGTCGCCAAGACACTGGAGAACATGGAGCTGGGCCACAACATCCTGCACGGCCAGTGGGACTGGATGGGCGACCCGGCCATCCACTCCACTACGTGGGAATGGGACTTCCTCACCCCCGCCGACGCCTGGAAGCACACCCACAACCACCTGCACCACACGTACACGAACGTCGTGGGCCGTGACCGTGACCTCGGCTACACCGTCCTGCGTATGAGCCCCGACCAGCCCTGGCGCCCGGATCACCTCCTCCAGCCGCTGTACGCGGCGCTGCTGGCGCCCGTCTTCGAATGGGGCATCGCCCTGTACGACCTGGAGGCCGACGCGGTGCGGGACGGCCGCAAGAGCCCGCGCGCGTTCCTCGGCGACCTGACGGAGCTGATCGGCAAGGCGGCACGCCAGTCGGCCAAGGACTATGTCCTCTTCCCGCTGCTGGCCGGCCCGTCCGCACTGCCCTGCCTGCTCGGCAACCTCACCGCCAACAGCGCGCGGAACATCTGGGCGCACACCGTCATCTTCTGCGGCCACTTCCCCGGCGAGGTGCGGACCTTCACCGAGGAACAACTGGAGGGCGAGAGCCGCGCCCAGTGGTACCTGCGGCAGATCCAGGGCTCGGCGAACATCGAGGGCGGCGCCCTGTTCCACATCCTCGCAGGCAACCTGAGCCACCAGATCGAACACCACGTCTTCCCGGACCTCCCCAGCAACCGCTATGCCGAGGTCGCCCCACAGCTGCGGAAGCTGTGCGAGAAGTACGGGCTGCCCTACGTCACGGGCCCACTGCGGAAGCAGTACACCTCGATGTGGCGCCGCATCCTGCGCCACGCGCTGCCCTAGTCACCCCCTCGGCAAAGAGGCCCTCCACCGTGGAGGGCCTCCACCTTGGAGGGCCGGGCGCCCGACTGGACCTCACGACGTGATCACTGTCATGTCACGAACGTGTCCTGAGAACGATCAAGAGGCAACTGAGGCGATCACACGGACTGTCTGGGAGGACAGAAAGCCACACGGGCGACGAACAGCCGCCCAGCCCACAGTTCACGCGCCGCTCCGCTCTCCGGAGCGGCGCCCCCCCCACACGCACCCATAGGACAGGCACCAACATGCGACGCACTCGGAAGATCTCGGTACTGACCATGACCGCAGTGGCCCTCGGCCTGGCCCTGACGGGATGCAACAACGGCGGTTCCGACAACGCGTCCTCTTCCGCGAGCAGTTCATCGGCGTCGGCGAAGAGCACCCCGAAGCCCGACGCGGCGAAGGACAAGCCGTCGGGCACGCCCGCCAAGCCCAACACGAAGTGCACGGACCAGCTCGACTACGCGGGCGACTCGCGCCCCAACGCCGAGATCAACTCCATCGGCGAGGACACGGGCACGTGCCCGCCGGTCCAGAAGTCCGAGGGTGGATCGGGCACGCCCGCCAAGCCCGGCATGAAGTGCACGGACCAGCTCGACTACGCGGGCGACTCGCGCCCCAACGCCGAGATCAACTCGATCGGCGAGAACACGGGCACGTGCCCGCCGGTCAAGCAGCAGTGAACCGTACCGCCTATGGACGCTCTGGCTGCTGATTGAGAGTTGCGACCCACCGCTGAAGGACACGTGGATCGGACCCTCGGCCCGGACCGCGTGACACCGGCTGGCAGGGCGGCAAGCTCGACCTCTGCACCAACGCCTACTCCAACCGCAGCGCCAACGTCGCGGACTGGAAGATCCACAAGACCTGAGCCCGATCCCGCAGTACCTGGACTCCCGCAGCCTCCGGTTGTGGGAGTCCGGCTGTTTCGCCCCGGACGGATCCTCTTCGCTCGATAGCGATAACCCTCCTCGCGGACGCACAGAAATCTGTTCTAGCTGGGGTAGACATTCGGCGGTGGTGTGGTTATGGTTTCTCTCGTAGTCGAGATCGAGCAGGGTCCGGCAGACACGAACTGCCGGGCGGTAGTACGTAGTACAGGTAGTACCCGTTAGTACGCAGGACGGTGCGGCGGTGGAGTCTCGAAGCCAGGGTGTTGCAGGACGGCGACGGGGCTGACGGCCGGACCGGGTGGCCCGCAGTGATCAGGGGCCGCCGTGAGCAGGACCGCGCTTGGCGCGGTGGCAGTACCCGTAGGTGAAGTTCGCAGTACCCAGCAGTACGCAGTACCAGCAGTTCGCAGTACCCGTAAAAGGTAGTTGATCAAGAGGGAAGAACGGAGGAGCTGAGAGCCATCAGGATCGCCCGGGCGGGAAGTCGGTCCGGGTACCGCAGGACATCGTTAGTGAGGTGGTCTCCGGTCACGCAACCGCGATCCCCGCAGTGCCCATCTGCTCCCAGGTGGTCATGCGGACACAAGGCCGGCGCAGCACTAGGGCCGGCAGGTGGTGTAGCAGTTCCTTCGGGGCCCGGGTGCCGGTACGGCACCCGGGCCCCTCGACGTGTGCCCAGAGAGGCGTGATGACAGCAGACGATTCCTTCGGCCGTCTCGATGACGATGATTACCCCGCTTACACAATGGGCCGGGCCGCCGCCATGCTCGGCACCAGCCAGAGCTTCCTGCGCGCCATCGGGGAAGCCCGCCTGATCACCCCGCTCCGGTCCGAGGGCGGTCATCGCCGCTACTCCCGCTACCAGTTGCGCGTCGCCGCCCGCGCCCGGGAACTCGTCGACCGCGGCACTCCCATCGAGGCTGCCTGCCGCATCATCATCCTCGAGGACCAGCTCGAAGAAGCCCAGCGCATCAACGCCGAATACCGCCGCGCCGCCGAGGCGCCCCCGGCAGCCGCGGTCTGAGGCACCCTTGAGTCGCGCGGACCATGGTCTTGCCCGGGACTGTCCGGTGCCCGGGACGCGGTGAGGCCCGGCCGGTGTGTGCCGGTCGGGCCTCACTGTCTGGTGGGGCTTGCGTCTGTCGCGTCGGTCAGGCGGGTACGGGGGTGCCGAGCATGACGGAAGCTCGCTGGAGCGGGCTGATGCTGACTGCGGGCGCGGCTGTGGTGGCTGCGGGAAGGGTGCGGCAGGTGAAGCCGAGTTGGGTCATGGCTCGCAGGACTTCGCCGGCGCTGAAATCGCGGGGGTCCTGGC